>NZ_JBVJCD010000026.1:5843-67420 GCF_055588985.1 Streptomyces sp. NPDC041970 | reverse complement strand
CTGCTTTCCCGCCTTCGTCGCGGGCCCCCCCCCGGACCTGGTCCTCTCCCCGACCCTTCCCTCCCCCCCCCCCCCCCTCTTCCCCCCGGTTGGCCTCCCCCCCCCCCCCCCCCGACCCCGTCCTGTGGCGCGGCCTCACCCGCGTCCAGACCAGCCTGAGCACCCCCGCGGAGGTCCTGGCCGACCCGGACTTCGCGGCCCGCCTGCGGGCCGCTTCCGCCCCGACCGCGGCGGCGGACCCCGCCGGCCCGCCGCCCCCGACCCCCGCCGCGCTGCGACGGGCCGTCGCCGGCCAGGAAGGAGCACGACGATGACGCGGCGCACGAACGTCCTGCTGGCCCCGGTCACGGTCACCCCCACCAAGCCGCTGACCCCCAGCCACGTCAAGGGCCTGCTCTGGACCGACGTGATGTTCCGGGCCACCGCACCGCTCGCGGCGGTGACGTACCGCTACAGCCACACCGCCTACCACGTCACCGAACAGACGGTCGGCTTCTGGGAGCACCTGGACCGCACCTGCGGGGAGGCCGACTACGCCGGGCTCTCGGAGGAGGAGATCGGGGACCTCTACGTCGGCTACCGCGCCGCGGCCCAGGAGCAGAGCGCCGAGGTGCTGAGGCCCTACCGGGACGCCGTCGAGCACAGCGGCTGGGTCCATCCGGCGAGCGAGCGGCTGCTGCACCTGTGGAGCGGCCACTACGAACGGCTCGGGATGCACGACCCCGGCCTCCGGGAGCACCAGCCGCCCGGTCTGGGGCTGGAGGAGATGATCGAGCGGCTCGCCGCCACGGGCCTGGTTCTCGACCAGCGCTCGGGCGGCGGCCCGGTCTACCTCGACCTCACCCGGTACGGGATGCCGCTGCGCCGCATCGTCACCGCCGACGGCCGCCCCAACTACCTGGCCTGCGCCCTGCGCGAGCTGGTGCCGCTGGCCCCCTGGTACGACGAGGTGGTCCTGCTGTTCGACCGCGAACTCGACGCCGACTACCAGTTGCTGAACCGGGTCCTGAGCGGGCTCGGCCCCAGCGTCCGCCGGGTCCCGCTGGGCCGCGTGCCCATCGACGGGAAGATCACCTCGGCCCGGCACGGCGGCTGGCACGGGCACACCCTCGCCGCGCTGCTGGAGGCGGCCGCCGAGGTGTGCGACGACGAACGCGCGCTCCGGCTGGGGATGCGCCTGTACTTCGTCGCGACGCTCGGGCCGGGGCAGGGCCAGTCGTTCCGCCACGACCTGCTGCGGCAGTGCCTGACCGTCGCCGCCCGACTGCTGAAGCGCTCCGGCGACGGGCCGGGCGCGGGCGGCCTCGCCACCGCGCTGGAACCGCACCGGCGCGGCCACGTCTTCATCGACCCCTACCGGCTGACCTGCTCGCTCCTGGGCAGCGGGCGGCCGGCCCCCGATCCCGGACTCCTGACGGCGGTGTACCTGTGACCCCTCCCTCCGACTCCCGCGCCGGCGCGGCCATCGCGCCGCCCCCGCCCTTCGCCCTCTCCTCGGCCGACCTCCTGCGGTCCGCCATGAACCGCGTACGCCTGGCCCGCCCCGAGCTCACCGGCCGGCTCGACACGGCCGGCCCGCGACTCCTGCGGGACGTCCGGGCCGGACACCACGACGACGCCGCCGACCGGGACCGCACGCTGGCCGTGGTCGTGATCGGCCGGCTCGACCTGGCCGCGTGGGTGCGCGAGACGTGCGCCTTCGCCCTCGCCCTGGACCCGGAGGCGGCCGCGTCCTGGCGGCGCGACTTCACCCGCACCGTCTATCTGGCGGGCGCTCCGGCCAACCTCCGCGAGCGGTTCGCCTTCGACCACATCGCCGCGGACGGTTCGGCCGCCTGGGCCGGTCCGGCCCCCGAGGCGGCGACGCACGCCCTGCGCCGCCTGCTCAAGTCCTTCGAGGCGACCCGCGAACTGGCCGGGCGGCCCTCGGCCACCGTGACGGTCCCCGGCCGCCCCGGCCTCCGCGGCGCGACCCACCGGGACCTGTACGTCGCCACCGCCAGGGTGACCGTCACCGAGGCGCTGGTCCACCTCAACCACCTGCTCGCCGAGGCCGTCCTGGACGGGCTGATCGGTCCGGGCGACCGCCTGACGCTGCGGTTCGTGCCCCGGCTGACCGGCCCGGGGCCCACGTTCGCCCGGCTCCGCGTCGACGACGACGTCCACCGCCCGGACGCCCTGCAGGCGTACGCCGGACTGACCAGGGAGATCTGACGTGTCCTCACCGACCGCCGCCCCGCCCCGCCCCCTCCGCCTGGGCGTCCACGGCTCCCCCGCGCTCGCGGCCCGCATCGTGGGCGGCGCGGGCCTGGCGCGGGAGGCGGTGGAGTTCGTGCCCTACGACGTGGGCGAGCCCTTCCGCCCGCTGCGGGCCCACGAGACCGACCTCATGATCGTCAAATACGATCCGCGCGAACCGGACATCGCGCTCAGCCTGCCGGTGGCCCACGACGGGCGGGCCGTGCTCGTCGGGGCCCACCACCCGCTGGCCGCACGCCGCTCGGTGTCGGTCGAGGAGGCCGCCGCGTACGAGGGGTTCCGCTGCCCCGGCGACTTCCCGCCGCACGTCTGGGACCTGGTGGTGCCGCCGCGCACGCCGCAAGGGCGCGCCGTCCGGCGGGTCCACCCGATGACCACCCTCGCCGCCCTGGCCGACCTGCTGCGCGGCACCTCGGCGATGCACCTGTCGTTCCGCTCGCTGGAGCCGGCCCTGCCCGCGGACATCAGGGTCGTCCCGGTGCACGACCTGCCGCCGTCGCCGGTCGCCCTGGCCTGGCTGCGCGGGAGCGAACCGCCGGAGCGCGTACGGCGGTTCGTCGCCGACGCGGAACGGGCGGCGCGGCCGTGAGCGCCGCCCGGCGCGGCGCCGCGCCCATCGGGACCCCGGAGCCGGGGACCGGCCTGCCCGTCGTCCTGCTCCACGCCCTGCCCCTGTCCGCGGCCATGTGGGAGGAGACGGCCCGCGGGCTGCGCGCCCTCGGCCACCGCGTCCTCACCCCCGACCAGCGCGGCTTCGGCGCGGCCGGGCCGGCCGGGGGGCCGCCCTCGCTGGACGCCGCGGCCGACGACCTGGCCCGCGCCCTGGACCGGGCGGGCATCGACCGGATCGCCCTCGCCGGCTGCTCCATGGGCGGCTACACCGCGATGGCCTTCCTGCGCCGCCACCCCGGCCGCGTCGCGGCCCTGGCCCTCCTGGCGGCCAGGGCCGCGGCGGACACCCCCGAGGCCGCCCGGCGGCGCCTGCGCTTCGCCGGGCTCGTCCTCGACGACGCCGCGCGCCCCGGACTCCTCGACGCGACCACCCCGGCCCTGCTGGGCGCGGGCACCCGGACCCGGCGGCCGGCCCTGGCGGCGCGGGTGGCCGGGTGGGCGCGGGCGGCCCGGCCGGAGTCGGTCGCCTGGGCCCAGCGGGCCGTCGCGGCACGCCCGGACTCGACCGCGACGCTCCGGGCGGCGGACGTGCCCGCGGTGGTCGTCATCGGCGAGGAGGACGAGCTGGTCTCCCTCGACGAGGCCCGCGCCACGGCCGCCGCGCTGCCGCGCGGCCGGTGCGCGGTCCTGCCCGGCGTCGGCCACCTCGCCCCGCTGGAGGCGCCGGACGAGACGCGCCTGATCCTCACCGACCTGCTGGCCCGCACGGCGTCGGCCGGGGCGGCCACCACCGCGACGACGGGAGCGCGCTCATGCTGACGGCGGACGACACGGCGTGGGGGTACGCGGCCTCCACCGGCCTGGCCTTCACCCACGAGGAGATCGTGGACCCGCACTTCCGGGCCTGCGCCCCGCACTACCACCGGGCGCTGGCCGGCGTCGGCATCCGGCCCGGTTGGCACGTGCTGGACGCGGGGTGCGGCGGCGGGGCCTTCCTGCCGCAACTCGCGGAGCTGGTCGGGCCCGCGGGGCGGATCTCGGCCGTCGACCTGGCCCCGGAGAACGCCGACCTCGCCGCCGCCCGGATGCGGGACCACCCCGCGCGCGCCCGGTTCCAGGTCCGGCAGGGCAGCATCCTCGACCTGCCGTACGCGGACGGCACGTTCGACGCCGTCTGGTGCGCGAACACCACGCAGTACCTCGACGACGACGAGCTGTCCCGCGCGCTGGCGGAGCTGCGCCGGGTCACCCGGCCCGGCGGGCTCGTCGCGGTCAAGGACGTGGACGGCACCCTCAGCACCGTCCGGCCGGCCGACCCCTACCTCATCACCGACTTCCTCCGCCGCTCGGCCCGGTCGCCGGGGTACGCCCGCCAGCTCCTGCGGGGGCGCGACCTGTACCGGTGGCTGCGCGCCGCGGGGCTGGTCTCCGTACAGCAGCGCACCGTGCTGATGGAGCACCACGCCCCGCTGTCCCCGCCCGCGCTGCGGTTCTACGCCAACGCCTGCGCGCGCTTCGCCGAGCAGGCGCTGCGCGAGGGCGCGCCGGGCGACTGGGCGCCCTTCCTCGACCCCGACGACCCGGCCGGCCCGCTGCGGGACTCGGACGGCTACATCAGCGAGGGCAACGTCGTCGCGACCGGGACGGTCCCCCCGGCGCGCACGGCCCCCGCCCCCGCACACCGGACCGCCTGACCACCCGAGACACCCCGTTCCCCCCACCCATGGATGGAGTCACCATGACCGAGAACAGCAGGAACACCGCTCTCACCCGCCGCGCCACCCTCGCCGGGAGCGCCGCGGTCGGCATCGGCCTCGCGGCCCCCGCCGGCACGGCCGCCGCGTCCGCGGCCACCGCCGGGGCGGGCGGGAAGAACTCCCGGTACGCCCGCGGCCTGGCCGTGCTCCGCGCCACCTCGGGCGAGCGCGGGTCGGCGGTGGTCGAGTCGCTCAAGGACATCGCCCCGGACCTCGGCCGCTTCGTCGTCGAGTTCGCCTACGGCGACATCTACCCCCGCGCCGGGCTCAACCTGCGGGAGCGGGAGCTGGTGACGGTCGCGACGCTGACGGCCCAGGGCGACACCGCGCCGCAGCAGAACTTCCACATCGACGCCGCGCTCCACGTCGGCGTGCGCCCGGTGGAGGTCATCGAGTCGCTGATCCACCTGGTCCCCTTCGTCGGCTTCCCGCGGGTGCTCAACGCGATCACCGTCGCCCGGCAGGTCTTCGCGGACCGGAAGGTCGCCTTCGAGCCGCCGGTGATGCGCGACCCGCGCGACCGCTACGAGCGCGGGGTCGAGAAGCTGGTCGAGATCGACGGCCGCCACGGGCTGGAGGTCATCGAGTCGCTCAAGGACATCGCCCCGGACCTGGGGCGGTTCATCGTCGAGTTCACCTTCGGCGACGTCTACCACCGCCCCTGGCTCTCCCCGAAGCGCCGCCAGCTCGTCACCATCGCGGCCCTCGCGGCCCTCGGGGACACCGCCCCGCAACTGCGCGTGCACATCGGCGCGGGGCTGAACGTCGGCCTGAGCCCGGCGCAGATCGTGGAGGTCCTGATCCAGGTCGTGGCGTACTCCGGGTTCCCCCGCGCGCTCAACGCGATCGGCGTGGCCCGCGAGGTCTTCGAGAAGCGCGGCGTATCCGCCCTGTGAGACCCGGCGCGCCCGCTCCCCCGCGTCCGGGGGAGCGGGCGGCCGGTCGCCGACCAACCGCAGCAGGAGGGGCAGCCAGCATGGAAACGCGTGTCGCCGCGGACTTCGGGGCGCTCGGGGAGGAGTTCGTCCGCGATCCCCATCCGGTCTACGCCGCGCTGCGGGCGCGGGGCCCGGTGCACCGGGTGAGGGTGCCCGAGGGCGCGGACGCCTGGCTCGTGGTCGGCTACGACGCCTGCCGGGCCGCGCTCACCGACCCGGCGCTCTCCAAGTCCTGGGCTGACGCCTCCCCCGCCCTGCCGCTGGCCCGCCTCTCGGCCGGGGAGAACCTGCTCAGCTCCAACCCGCCGGACCACACCCGGCTGCGCCGGCTCGTGGCGCGGGAGTTCACCCCGCGCCGCGTCGCGGAGCTGGCGCCCCGCGTACGGGCCCTGACCGGCGAACTCCTCGACGCCCTCCTGGCCCGGCCGTCCGGGCGGGCCGATCTCGTCGAGGTGCTGGCCTTCCCGCTGTCCATGGGCGTCATCGGCGAACTCCTCGGCGTGCCGCGCCCCGACCGCGACGCCTTCCGCGGCTGGGCCGAACAGGCGCTGAGCAGCCCGGACGGGGAGGTCCGGGCGACCGCCACGGCCGCGATGACGGCCTACCTCACCGCCCTGGCCGACGCGTCACGGGCCCGCCCCAGCGGCGACCTGCTCAGCGCACTCGTCCGGGCCACCGGGGAGGAGGACGGCGGGCGGCTCTCCGCGGACGAGCTCATCGGCATGGCCTGGCTCCTGCTCGTCACCGGCTTCGAGACCACCGTCAACCTGATCGCCACCGGCGTGCTGGCGCTGCTCCTCCACCCCGACCAGCTCGCCGCGCTGCGCGCCGAGCCCGCGCTGATCGACGGGGCGGTCGAGGAGATGCTGCGCTACGAGGGCCCCGTGGAGACGACGACGTACCGCTTCACCACCGCGCCCGTCACCGTCGCCGGGACCACGATCCCCGGCGGCGGCGAGCTGGTGCTGGTCGCGCTGGCGGACGCCGACCGGGACCCGGCGCGCTTCCCCGACCCGGAGCGCTTCGACGTCCGCCGCCCGCCGGGCGGGCACATCGCCTTCGGCCACGGCATCCACTACTGCCTGGGGGCGCCGCTGGCCCGGCTGGAGGCCCGCACCGCCATCCTGGCGCTGCTGGAGCGCTGCCCCGACCTCTCTCTGGACGCCGACCCGGCGTCGCTGCCCTGGCGCACCGGCCTGCTCATCCGGGGTCCGCGGCGGCTGCCGGTGCGCTGGTCGCCGGAGGCTTCGACTCCGTTCGAAGGGCGCTCCGCGGCCATGTGAAAACTTCATCTCGCGGTGGTGACCACGGCACTGTCAGCGATCACGGCGTAGCTCGCACAATCGTCGAAGAACGGACCGAACCCGCTCCACGACGATGCAGAAGGAAACCACCACCATGATCAGCATGTCGGCCTTCGCCCGTGTCGGCTCCACCGAATCCGCACCGCTCGCCGTCGGAACCTCCAGATCCGGCCTGGTGATCGAGCACCTCGACGCCCCGTCCGAGACGTCCGCCGTCCTCTTCTCGGTCTGCGCCCAGACGCAGCTCACGGGTTCGGTGGCCGCGGCCGCCGGACGGCTGGAGGCGTGAGCCCCTCCGCACGGAGGCCGTCGGCAGCGTCGCCGGCGGCAGGCGAGTCGCTGGTGGGATTCAAGTCCCACCTGCGCCCGATGATCGTCCCCGGCGACGCCGCCTACCTGGTGTCGCGGCGCGGAGTCACCGCTCTCAACGGCAGCGAGGCCGAAGTCCTCGTCCCCCTCCTCGACGGCACCCGCACGTTCGGCGCGGTCCACCGGCAGGCGTCGCTGACGCTGGGCGCGGACAGCGCGGAAGCGGCCCTGCACGCCCTGGCCGACGCCGAGTTGATCCGCTTCACCCCTCCCCCGGACCCGGCGGCGGGCGACCGCGGCGCCGAGGCCGAGGCCTACTGGGACCTGGCCGGGCTGGACGGCGCGCTCGCCGCCGCCGACCTCTCCCGCGCCGGCGTCGCGATCGAGGCGCTCGGCGACCTGGACCCCGGCCCGGTGGCCGAGGCCTGCCGGGCGTCCGGCGTCACCGTCACCGACGACGCCTCCACCGCCGGACTCGTCCTGGTCCTGTGCGACGACTACCTCTCCCCCGCCCTGGCCGGGGCCGACGCCCGCCACCGCCGTACCGGCCGCCCGTGGGCGCCGGTCAAGCTCTGCGGGACGGATCCGTGGATCGGCCCCTTCTTCCAACCCGGCTCCGGCGGCCCCTGCTGGCACTGCCTGGCCGTGCGGCTGCGCGGCCACCGCCACTCCGAGCTGCCCGTGCGGCGGGCGCTCGGCCTGGCCGGCCCGGTGCCCCGGCCGCCCACCGGGCTGGCCGCCGGCCGGGCGCTGGCGGCCAACCTCGCCGCGCTGGAGGCCGCGAAGTGGCTGGCCGGACTGCGCCACCGGGAGCAGGGCCACATCCAGGCCCTGGACACCCTGCGGCTGCGCACCACCGCCCACCCGGTGAGCCGGCTCCCGCAGTGCGCCGTCTGCGGCGACCCCGGCCTGGTGGGCCGCCGGGTCGCGGCCCCCTTCGTCCCCGCGCCGCGCCCCAAGACCGCGGCGACCGGCGGGGGCGACCGCGCCCTGACCGCGGCGCAGATGCTGCGGACGTACGGGCACCTCGTCGACCCGGTGACCGGGGTGGTCAAGGAGATCCGCCGCGCGGCCGGGGCCCCCGACTTCCTCAGCGCCTACGTCTCCGGGCACAACCTGGCCATGGAGTCGGCCTCGTTCGCCGGGCTCCGCTCCGGACTGCGCGCGCTCAGCGGCGGCAAGGGGCGCACCGACGAGGAGGCCCGCGCCAGCGCGCTGTGCGAGGCGGTCGAGCGCTACAGCGGGACCCTGCACGGCGACGAGCCCAGCGTGCGGGACTCGCTGCGGGGCCTCGGGCCGGCGGCGGTGCACCCCAACGACTGCCAGTTGTACGACGACCGGCAGTACGCGGACCGGGAGCGCTGGAACGCGGGGCACTCCCGTTTCCACTACGTCTCGCCGCGGTTCGACGAGGAGCGCCCCACCGAGTGGACCCCGGTCTGGTCGCTCACCGAGGGCGCGCAGCGGCTGCTGCCCACCTCGATGCTGTACTTCGCGTGGGGCGGCGCACGGCCGGCGAGCACGCCCGCGGACGGGCTGTGGGCCGACTCCAACGGCAACGCGGCGGGCAGCAGCCCCGAGGACGCCGTGGTCCAGGGGTTCCTGGAGCTGGTGGAGCGGGACGCGGTGGCGCTGTGGTGGTACAACCGGACCCGCCAGCCCGCGGTGGACCTGGCGGCCTTCTCGGAGGACTGGATCGACCGGCTGCGCGAGGGGTTCGCCCGCGCGGGCCGGGAGGTGTGGGCCCTGGACCTCACCTCGGACCTGGGCATCCCGGTGGTGGCGGCGCTGTCCCGGCGCACCGACAAGCCCGAGCAGGACGTGATCTTCGGTTTCGGCGCGCACTTCGACCCGCGCGTGGCGCTGCGCCGGGCGCTGTCGGAGATGGGCCAACTGCTGCCGGCGGTGAGCGGCGTGGGGTCGGACGGAACGGGCTACCGGATCACCGATCCGGAGCCGCTGTCCTGGTGGCGCGGGGCGACCGTCGCCAATCAGCCGTATCTACGGCCTGATCCGGCCGCAGTTCCGCTGGTGCCGGGAGCCCGCCCCCCGGTGCGCAACGCCGACCTGCTCGACGACGTGCACCTGATCACCGAGCTGGTGCGGAGCCGGGGGATGGAGCTGCTGGTCCTCGACCAGAGCCGCCCCGACCTCGAACTGCCGGTGGTCAAGGTCATCGTGCCTGGTCTACGCCACTTCTGGGCCCGTTTCGCGCCAGGCCGACTCTTCGACGTACCCGTGCGCCTGGGACGGCTGGCGAAGCCCACCGCCTACGAGAACCTCAACCCCGTCCCTTTGTTCGTGTGAGTCCGCAACGTCAATCCCCGCGAAATGTTCCTCGCCTATGCTCACGCGTAGCCCGCACCACGGACACATAAATGGGGGATTGACATGCCTGACCGCCCCAAGTCCTCGGACGAGCCGGCGGAGGCGGTCCTGGCCGAGGGAATCCTGCGTCGGAGCCGGGACCTGCCCGCTCCGCGGATGGCCGGCGTCATCCTCATGGTGGCGATCCTCTGCTACGTGGGCCTGACCGCGCTGAACATCCTGAGCGCCGGCATCGAGGGCGCGGGGCTGGCGGCCGCCTTCGGCTGCCTGGGCGCGGTCTTCGCCCTCCAGCTCGTGCACTCGCGGGCGGGCGCGCGCCGGCTGCCGCTCGCCCGGCGGGTGCTGACGCTCGGGGCCCAGGCCCTGTTCACCTATCTCCCGCTCGTCGCGCTGAAGTCGCAGTGGGGGGCGATGGCGGGGTTCCTCGCGGGTTCCCTGCTGCTGCTCCTGCCGGCGCGCCTGGGCTGGACGCTGTACGGCTGCGTCGGCGTCAGTATGCTCCTGCCCCCGATCCTGGAGGGGCGCCCGGCGGTCGACAGCCTCTACCTGGCGCAGACCACGCTGCTGACCGGGCTGATCACCTTCGGGCTGACCCGGATGTCGGAGCTGGTCCGGGTGCTGCACGAGAGCCGCGACGAGCTGACCCGCGCCGCCGTCACCCGCGAACGGCTCCGCTTCGCGAGGGACCTGCACGACCTGCTCGGGTACAGCCTCTCCGCGATCCAGCTCAAGGGCGAGCTGATCCACCGCCTGATCCTGAGCCAGCCGGTGCGGGCGAAGGCCGAGATCGAGGACGTGCTGGCCATCTCCCGCCAGTCGCTGGCCGATGTGCGGCGGGTGGCGAGCGGCTACCGGGACATGTCGCTGAAGGAGGAGATCGTCTCGGCGCGATCGGTCCTGAGCGCCGCCGAGGTGGAGGCGGTGACCGACGTCCGCATGGGGACGGTCAGCTCCCTGGTGGACACGGTCCTGGCCACCGTGCTGCGGGAGGCCGTCACCAACGTGCTGCGCCACAGCCGCGCCGGGCGCTGCGAGATCACCGCCGTCGACGAGGACGGCCTGATGACGTTGTCGGTCGTCAACGACGGCGTGCTGGACGGGTACCGGGACAGCTCGCCGCACAGCGGCAGCGGGCTGGGGAACCTCGGTATGCGGCTGCACGCGGTGGGCGGCGAGCTGAACGTCGACCGGGGGCCGGGGCAGGTGTTCCGGCTGGTCGCGCGGGTGCCCGCCCACGTCGACGCGGCCCGGTCCGCCGCACCGGACGACGAACGGAGCTGGGCCGCGGCGTGACATGACGTACTTTCAGGACATTTATCGCGGGGCGGGGTTGATATGCTCACCGCACACGAGATCGACCGCGCGGACGGGGGGCCCACGGTGATCAGAATACTTCTGGCCGAGGACATGAACATGGTCCGCGGAGCGCTGGTCGCTCTGCTGGACCTGGAGGACGACCTGCAGGTCGTCAGCGAGTTGGAGCGGGGCGACGAGATCCTCGCCGCCGCCCTCGACGTCAAGCCGGACATCGCGATCATCGACATCGACCTGCCGGGGCTCGACGGGCTGAGCGCCGCGATGCAGATCCACGAGCACCTGCCCGAGTGCCGGACGCTGATGCTCACCAGCCTCGGCCGCCCCGGCACCCTGCGCCGGGCCCTGTCGGCGCAGGTCTCCGGATACCTCCTCAAGGACGAGTCCCCGAGGGAGCTGGCCAGTGCCGTGCGGCGGGTGGTGGCCGGGCAGCGCGTCATCGGCTCGCAGTTGGCCGTGGCCGCCTGGAGCGGACTGGAGAGCCCGCTGACCGTCCGGGAGACCGAGGTGCTGCGGATGGCCGCCCAGGGGTCGGAGGCGACGGAGATCGCCGGGGAGCTGCACCTGTCCACCGGCACCGTGCGCAACTACCTCACGACCGTCGTGGTGAAGCTGAACGCGCGCAACCGGGTCGACGCCATCCGGATCGCCCGCGACGCGGGCTGGCTGGTCTGAGCGCCGGGCGGGAAGCGGTCCGCTCCCGCCCGGAGAACGGCTGAAATACCGTACGCCCAGGGGCCGTTCGCGCGTGGACGGCGCCCGCCGCGGGTAGGGTCGCGGGGATGTGTGCGGCTCGACGGTGGGGGGACCGTGATGGAGTCCGGTGACGGGAACGCGACGGGTGGCGACGGCGCCGCGAGAGACGGCCGGGAGGCGGCGGGTCCACCGGCCCGCCCCGACTTCCCACCGCCGTCCGGACCTCCGTCCCCCGGCCCCCGACCGTCCGCGCAGCCGCCCCGGTTCGGGCCGCTGACGCCGTCCCGTACGCCGGACGCGGGGCCGCCGGTTCCCGGCGCGGCACTGCGCGCGGTCGCGGCGGCCCTGCTCAACCTGACGGGTCTCGGCCTCGGTTACGCCCTGCTGGGGCGCTGGGGTCGGGCCGCGGCGTGCTGGGCGGCCACGGCGGCGCTGCTGTGGGCGGCGCTGCCCGCCGATCCGGACGGGGCGCCCGCGGCCGTGCTCGTCGGCTACGCGGCGGTGCTCGCGGCCGCCGCCGCGGACGGGGCGCGGATCGCCCGGCGTTCGGCGCTGGGCGGGTCGTGGCGGCCGGTGGTGGCGGCCGCTTTGGGCGTGCTGCTGCTGGCCGTGCCGATGGGCGGGGCCGCGGTGTACGGCTCCGCGCGGGACGAGGCCCGCGAGCGGATGCTGCTGGACCGGTTGGCGGCCGGGGACGAACGGGTCGCGGCCGCCGCGGGCCGGCCGTTCGACGCGGCCCGCCAGGAGTACGAGCAGGCGCTCGACGTCTACCGCGCGCTCGACGAGGACCACCCCCGCTCACGGGCGGCGAAGCTCGTCCCGGACCGCCTGAAGGCGTACTACGAGGCCGTCTCCACCCCGTACCGGGCGAAGCGGCCCTGCGAGGCCGTCGAGCCGCTGACGTATCTGCGCACCCTGCCCGGCTCGGTCGACCGCGGGCTCCTGGGCTCCCTGGCCGCCTGGCCCGACGCGCCGCTCGCCGAGTCGCTGTACGGGTGCGGCGTCTCACGCCTGGGGGCCTCGGCCGGGGGCGGCGCGGAGCTGGGCGAACTGCTGCGCACCTTCCCCGGCTCGGCACGGGCCCGGCAGGTGGGCCCGGCCATCGGCGAGCGGATCAGGGCCCAGGCCGCGGCGGTGCGGGGGGACGAGCCGTGCGCGGCCACCCAGGTGCTGCGCGGCCTCGGCGCCACGGCGTCCGAGCTGCCCGCCGACGACGTGAAGGAGCTGCGCGCGGACGCCGACCGGGGCGTGGTGGACGGGGAGTACGCCTGCGGGGTCGACCAGTTCGGGGAGGGGAAGTTCGGGGCGGCGCGCACCACGCTGACCGACTTCGCCCGGAAGCACCGGGGCGACCGGAGGGTGCGGCAGGCGCGGGACATCGCCATCGCCGCGGAGATCGCCGCCGACCGCCCGGAGGCGGGCAGGCGGCTGCCGCCGTCCCGGCGGCCCGGCGGGGCCCGGATGGAGCTGGTGATCAGCAATGACGCACCGAACACGGTCGAGGTGCTCTACACCGGGCCGGTCACCGGCGCCGTCACCCTGAAGGCCTGTGCCGGCTGCGAGCGGTACGGCGCGGCGGAGGGCCCCCGCCGCGCCTGCAAGGCGACCGGCAGGGACTACCCGAAGGCGCGGCTGAGCCTGCCCGCCGGGGACTACCACTTCCTGTACAAGCACGGCACGGGCGCGTCCTCCCGTGTGGACAGCTACTCCTCCGGGTCGCGGGTGCGGCCCGGTTACGCCTACACGAGCTGCACGTACGTCGTGGGGCGCAGGGCGCCGGGGCTCGACCTGCCCTCGATACCGGGGCCGGTCGATCCGGCGTCGGCCCGGCGGGGCTGACCCCCTTCCTCCCCGGGCGGGCGGCGTGCTCAGGCGGAGGCCCGCCGGCGGGAGGAGGTCTTCTTCGCACCGCCGTCGCCGGAGGCGGCCTGCTTCTTCGTCGCGGTCTTCTTCGCCGAGGTCTTCCTCGCCGCCGTGCCGCCGCCGGTCTTCCCGGCCGCGGAGGTGGACTTCTTCGCTCCGGTGGACTTGGGGGACGCCTTTTTGGCGGCCCGCCCGGACGCCTTCTCCGTCCCCTTGCCGTCCGACGCCTTCTCCGTCCCCTTGCCGTCCGCCGCCTTCTCCGCCGCCTTCCGGGAGGACTGCCCGCTCCGCCCGGACGCCTTCCGGATCGGGTGCACGTCGGCCATGTCGTCCTCGCCGCCGCCCTCCGCCGCGGCCGCGGCCTCCCCGCGGGACTCCTTGGCGGCGCGGACGCTGTTCTCCAGGGCCGCGAGCAGGTCGATGACCTTGCCGCCGCCGCCGTCCCCGGACGCCGCGGGCGCCACCGTCCCGCCGGCGGCCTTCGCGGCGATCAGCTCCTCCACCGCCTCCCGGTAGTCGTCGTGGAGGCTGTCCATGTCCACCTCGCCGAGGGTGTCCATCAGCGCGTCCGCCAGGTCCAGTTCGGCGTCGCGGACCGTGACGTCGACCTCCGGGGCCACGCCCTCGGGGGCGCGGATCTCGTCGGGCCACAGGAGGCCGTGCATGGCGATCACGTCGTCGACGACGCGGAGCATCCCGAGCCGCTCCCGGCCGCGCAGGGCGTACTTGGCGACGGCGACCTTGTTGCTGCGCTTGAGGGCCTCGCGCAGCAGGGTGTACGGCTTGGCGGCCGGGACGCCGTTGGCGGAGAGGTAGTACGCCGCGTCCATCTGGAGCGGGTCGATCTGGTCGGCGGGGACGAAGGCGACGATCTCGATGGTCTTCGCCGTGGGCAGCGGGAGCTGGGCGAGGTCCTCGTCGGTGATCGGGATCATGGCGCCGTCGGCGTCCTCGTAGGCCTTGCCGATCTCGCCGGCCGACACCTCCTCCTCGTCCAGTTCGCAGACCTTGCGGTACCGGACCCGGCCCCCGTCGGCGAGATGGATCTGCCGGAAGTGGATCGAGTGGTTCTCCGTGGCGTTGACCAGCTTGATCGGGATGCTGACCAGCCCGAAGGAGATCGCGCCGTTCCAGATGGACCTCACCGTTCACCCCTTATGACCGTCAAGGACGCTTGGGCAGGTTTTCGTGTGATTCTTATCGTATGACGCCGATCACCGAGGTGGACGGGCGGCGGGTGCCGCTCAGCAATCTCGACAAGGTGCTGTATCCGGCCACCGGAACGACCAAGGGCGAGGTGCTGCACTACTACGCGGCCACCGTCGCGGAGGTGATCCTGCCCCATCTGCGGGACCGGCCGGTCTCCTTCCTGCGCTATCCGGACGGGCCCGGCGGGCAGCTCTTCTTCACCAAGAACCCGCCGCCCGGTACGCCCGCCTGGGTGGCCTCGGCCCCCGTCCCCCGGCACGAGGACCGGGCCGCCCGGCAGGTGGTGCTCCAGGACCTGGCCTCGCTGGTGTGGGCGGCCAACCTGGTGGTGGAGTTCCACACCCCGCAGTGGCGGACGGACGCCCCCGCCGTCGCCGACCGGCTGGTCCTCGACCTGGACCCCGGTCCCCCCGCGACGGTCGTCCAGTGCTGCGCGGTGGCGCTCTGGCTGCGGGAGCGGCTGGCGGCCGACGGGCTGGCCGCGTACGCGAAGACGTCCGGGTCCAAGGGGCTGCATCTGCTGGTCCCGCTGGAGCCGGCCCCCTCCGCCGAGGCCTCCGCGTACGCGAGGCGGCTCGCCGTCGAGGCGGAACAGGCCCTCGCGGGGCTGGCCCTGCACCGCATGACGCGCGCCCTGCGGCCGGGGAAGGTCTTCGTGGACTTCAGCCAGAACGCGGCGGCGAAGACGACCGCGACGCCCTACACCCTGCGGGCCCGGCCCGAGCCGACCGTGTCCGCGCCCGTCACCTGGGAGGAGATCGAGGACTGCCGCGACGCCGGGTCCCTGGTCTTCCGGGCGCGGGACATGGCCGCCCGGCTGGCCGCGCACGGGGATCTGCTCGCGCCGCTGAACGACCCGGAACGGGCCCGCCCCCTCCCGGCCTGACCCCCGCGCGCGCGGCGCCGCCCGGCCGGTCCGTCGCGACCCCGTCATGACCTGGTCACGGGCCGAGGAAAGGCCACAAGTGGCGGGTGGATTGTCAGACCCGTGGTGCACACTCTGCGCAGGCGCTTTCTACGGGGTGTGCCGCAGGGGTGCGGCGGACCGGCGCGCCGCGAGGGCGCGCCGGTCCCGGCGCCGCCGTGACGTGGGGAGGGGATGGCGTGTTCTCGGGGATCGATGAGGTCGACTGGGCCTCGATGGATCATGCCTACGGGCCTGCCGACGATGTGCCCGAGCTGCTGCGGGGGCTCGCCTCCGAGGACCCGACCGAGCGGGAGGCGGCGCTGGACGGCATGTACGACGCCGTGCACCACCAGGGCGACGTCTACGCCTGCACGCTCGCGTGCATCCCCTTCCTGTTCGAGCTGGCGGTGCATCCGGGCGTGCACGACCGGGGCAGCGTCGTCGAGCTGCTCACCAGCATCGGCGGCTTCGACCTCGACGAGGACGACGAGGACGAGATCGGCGAGGACGAGATCGAGGGCGCGGCCAACTACGCGATGGCGGCGGCCGCGGTCACCGCGGGCGCGGGGGTCTTCTTCGACCTGGTCGCCGACGAGGACCGCGGGGTGCGGCTCGCGGCCCCGCTGGCGCTCGCCACGCTGCACCGGCACCCGGTGCGGGTCCTGGCGCTGCTGCGGGAGCGGTTGCCGGTGGAGCCGGACGAGGAGGTGCGGCTCGCGCTCGTCGAGGCCGCCGGGCGGATCGCCCTGCGCCACCGGCCGCTGGCGGGCCGGGTCGCGCAGTGGCTGCACGGCTTGGCGGCCCGCGCGCCCGCGCCGGGCCTGCGCCTGGCGGCCCTGGCCCAACTGGCGCGCTGCTCCCCCGACGTCCTGCCCGGCGACGTCGTCCCGGTCGTCTCGGGGCTGCTGCGCGAGATGCGCTCCGCGCCGGGCGCGGACGCGGCGGACGCCGGGCAGCCCCCGGCCGACCGGGAGGCGGCGGCGGAGCCGGCCGTCGTCCCGGAGCCGGACGCGGAGGGGGCGGTCGGCCCGGTCGCGGACCCCGAGCCGGTGGCCGTCCGGGGCGACCCGATCGCCTCCCCCACGCTCGTGGGGCAGGTGCGGGCCCTGTCCGCCCAGGAGGGCGCCGGGCGCGGCTCCCCGTGGGCCGCCGATCTGCTGCGCACCCTGCACGTCGGCCTCGACGACCGGGTGGGCGACCGCACCGCGCTGCTCGCCGACCAGTTGCGCAGCCCGGACCGGTGGCAGCGCATCGACGCCGTGCGGATGAGCGGCGGGCTGATACGGGCCTGGCGCGGCTCGTACGACGAGCTGGTGGCGCTCGTCGGCGTCCAGTTGTCCGACCCCGACCCCCGGCTGGCCGAGTCCGCGTCCCATGTCCTGGAAGGGCTGTTCCGCCTCGCCGCGCCGGCCGCCGACGCGCTGGCCGCCCGGCTGGAGGCCGACCCCGCCGGCTGGGTCAGGAGCTGGGCCGGCGGCCCGCCCCGCCTCGGCTCCACCGCGAAGGCCCTGGCCCGTCTCGGCGACCCCCGCGTGGTCTCGGCGCTCGCGGCGGCGCTGGAGCTGCCCCAGGTGCCGAACGACGTGGGCTCCGCCGTCCGCCGGCTCGGGGCGGCGGCCCGTCCGCTCGCCGGGGCGCTGCGGCGCAGGCTGGCCGAGGTGCCGTTGGACGAGGGGGCGTACGACCGGGCGAACCCGCTGCTGGCCGGGTTGACCGGGCTGCGCGCGGGCGAGGCGGCGCCCGAGGTGCTGCGGGTGCTGCGCGGGGCGCCGGAGTACCGGGGCGAGTGGCTGCGCACGGCGGCCCTGCGGGCGCTGGGCTCGTTCGGGCCCGCGGCGCGGGAGGCGGTCCCGGAGCTGCTGCGGATGATCCGCCGTCCGGGGACGGCCGCGGCGACGGAGGCGGCCGTGGCGCTGTGGGCGATCGCCGGGGACGCCGAGGCGGTGCTGCCGGTGCTGATCGAGGGCCTGCACGCGGACCAGGTGCCCGACCGGCGGGCGGCGGTGGCGGCGCTGGGGGCCCTGGGCCCGCGCGCCGCGGTGGTCGCGCCCCGGCTGCGGGGGCTGCTGGCCCATGAGGAGCCGGGGCTGCGGGTGGACGCGGCGATCGCCCTGCGGGAGGTGTCCGGGCGGCCGCAGGAGGCCACCGAGGCGCTGCTGGAGGCCTGGGAGCAGACCCGCCATGTACGGCTCAAGGTGGCAGAATGCCTGGCGCGGATGGGGCCGGTCCCCGACGGATCGGCCGCGGCACACGTCCTGCACACCGAACTCGCCTCCGTGCGCCGTCACAACGCGCTGGGCGGCGGGTCCGGCAGCCATGACGTCCACGAGGACGAGAAGCTCCTGGCACTGTGCCGACAGGCACTCCGGGGGACGGGGAGAGGGAGCGCGACATGATCATTTTCGGCACCAGGGGATACCTCCACCAACTGGCCGTGCTCACGCTGGTGTGCGGTTGGTGCGGCAACCCGGCGGCGCACGCGCTGCGCAAGCGGGTCACCAAGTTCACGCTGTTCTTCGTGCCGCTGTTCCCGTTCTCCACGAAGTACGCGACGCAGTGCACGTTCTGCGGCGGGGAGCAGCAGATATCCGCGGAGCAGGCCCACGGGCTGCTCGCCCAGCAGGCGGCCGGGCCGGACGGCGCCCCGTTCGGCCCGGCCGCTCACCAGCCCGGCTTCACCCCGCCCGGCCAGGGCGGCAACCCGTACCAGCGCTGACCGCCCGCCGGAGCGCTCGGGGCACGCGGGCGGACGAAACGGGCAGGACGGGCGGTTCCCGGCCTAGGGTGTGAGGCGCCCCGCCCGTGCGGCCCGGCGCCCGTCGTGCGCGCGGCCCGGCCGTCCGCGCGGCCCCGACCGAGAGGAGGCCAGGCGTGCGCCCGCTCCGCACCCCGACGGGGGCCCGCGCCGCCGTGCGGGCCGCCGCCGCGCTCGCCCTGCTGTCCGGCTGCGGTGCGGCCGGCGGCCTGGAGAGCGCCGGGAGGACCCCGTCGGCCGTCGGGCCCGCACGCCTGTGGCCCGAGCTGCCGCCCGCCTCCTCCGCGCCGTACGACTACGGGGAGGGCCAGACGGCCCGCGTCCCCGGCGTCCGGGTGCCCGGCGGCGAGGTGCGCCGACTGGACCCGGTGGCCGTGGCGCGGGCCGCGCTGGCGGCGAGGACCGACCGGGGCGGCGTGGACGAGCTGCCCGAGGCGACGGTGCGCCGGATCCGGGCCTGCCGGACGGCGCCGGACGCCTGCCCGGTCCTCGCCCCGCACTACCGGGACCTGACCGGCGACGGCCGGGCCGAGCTGGTGCTCGGGGTCGAGATGCCCGACCGGCAGCTCGCGGTGGGCGTCTACATGCCGGACCGGGGCGGGCTGACCCGGATCATGTCCACCCGCGACGCCGTGCTCAGCGTGGAGCTGGCGGGCCGGGACGTGATCGTGCGGGCCCCGTCGGTGATCCGCGGGTACGAGTACCGCACCGCGTGGTCCTGGGACGACCGGCAGCGCGCGATGCTGCCGACGCGGGACGAGATCCTGCGGACCCCCGAGCGCCGCGGGACCCCGGCCGGGACGCCCGCCCCGGAGGCCCCGTGAGGCGGCGGCCGCGCTCCCCGGCGTGGACCGCGAGCCTCGCCTGGAAGTCCGCGGTCTTCCTGACCGCGATGTGCTGCACCCTCGCCGCCCTCCTCGGCGTCCTGGTGCACACCGCCGTCACCCGGCAGACGGTCGGCCACGCCCGCGAGAAGGCGCTGGACCGGCTGGCGGCCGTCACCGACGCGTACGAGGCCGGGGGGCCGCTGCCGCCGGGGTCCGGCATCGACCCGCCGCACCTGCCCGCCTCCCTGCGCTCGCTGGCCGTGCGCGGCGAGCGGGGCACGCTCGTGGCGGACGGCCCGCGCCGCCCGGACGGGCGCGGCGGGCCCGCCATGTGGGCGGCGGGTCCGGCGGACGGGCGGGCGCTGGCCACCTGGACGGACTACGGCCCCAGCGCCCGCACCATCGGCGGGCTCGACCGGGCGATCCTCGGCTCCTCGCTGCTGGCCATCGCCGCCACCCTGCTCGTCGGGCTGTTCGCCGTCCGGCGGGTCACCCGCAGGCTGCACCAGAGCGCGCGGGTGGCCCGCCGGATCAGCGCGGGGGATCTCGACGCCCGCGTGGACGACCCCCGTACCGCCCGCCCGGTCCGCGCGCAGGACGAGGTGGCGATCGTGGCGGGCGCGCTCGACACCATGGCCTCCACCCTCCAGAGCAAGCTCCAGGCCGAGCAGCGCTTCACCGCCGACGTGGCGCACGAGCTGCGCACCCCGCTGACGGGCCTGTCGGCCGCCGCCGAGCTGCTGCCGCCGGGCCGCCCGGCGGAGCTGGTGCGCGACCGGGTGCGGGCCATGCGGGCGCTGACCGAGGACCTGCTGGAGATCTCCCGCCTGGACGCGCGGACCGAGCGCGTCGACCTCGCCGTGCACGATCTCGCGCCGCTGGCGGAGCGGGCGGTGCTGGCCGCCGGGTCCGACGCCGAGGTGCGGGTCTCCTCCTCGGCGCGGGTGGAGACCGACCGCAGGCGGCTGGAGCGGGTGATCGGCAACCTGGTCGCCAACGCCCACCGGCACGGCGGCCCGCCGGTGGTGCTGAGGGTGGACGGCCCGGTGGTCTCCGTACGCGACCACGGCCCCGGATTCCCCGGCTATCTGCTGGAGGCCGGGCCGCAGCGGTTCCGCACGGACGGCGCGGGCCGGGGCCACGGGCTGGGGCTGACCATCGCCGCCGGGCAGGCCCGCGTCATCGGCGCGCGGCTGGAGTTCGCCAACCCGCCGGAGGGCGGAGCGCTGGCCCGCGTGACCCTTCCGGAGTACGCGGACCCCGGCGGCGGCGGGGCGGTCGGGGAATCCGGCGGATGACCTGGGCCGGGAGGCCGGGCCGGAGGCGGCACAACCACCCGAACGGCCCACACGCCGGGGGCCCTCACCCCCCGTGACTCCTTGTGGACCCTGGGTGACGGACCTAGCGTGGCCGACGCGAGCCCCGCTCGCACCCCCACGGCCCTTCCCCTTCGCATGGAGGCAGCATGTCCCCCCTGTCCCGCCCCTCGCGCTCCCGCCGGCTCGGCCTGTGCGTCGCCGCCGGAGCCCTCGCGGTGCTCACGGCCGCCGCCCCCACGGCCCTGGCCGCGGACCCCCGGCCCGCCGGGCCGCGCGCCGAGGCCGCCGCCGCGGACCCCTCGTCCGACGAGCTGTCCGCGTCGGCCCTGCAGCGCGAGCACGAGGCCCGCCAGGAGGGCCAGGCGCAGGCGCCGCGGCAGAACTACCGGGGCCGGGTCATCGCCAAGCCGTACCTCCTGCTCCGCGACCGGCCGACCCGCAGCAGCCGGATCGTCGGCTCGGTCGACTACGGCACGGTCGTCGACATCTTCTGCAAGACCAGGGGTGACGACGTCGACGGCAACGACCGCTGGTACCTGCTGACCGACGGCACCTGGGCGTGGGGGTCGGCCCGCTACATCGAGAACATCGGCGCCGCGCCGCACTGGTGCTGACCGCCCCCGCCGGCAGACCCGTCCGCCCGTGGAGCCCGGCCCCAGCGCCGCGGGCTCCACGGGCGGACGCGTCGCGGGGGGACAGCAAGAAGACGGGGCATAAGGGAAATACGGCACGCCTCTTGCTACGTTGCGGGGCATGACCGCAACGACGGCGGACGCTCCCCCGCCCGAGCTCCGCCTGCCCAGACGGCGCGGGGTGGAGCTCGCCCTCCTCGTCGGGGCCGTGCTCGTCCCCGTCTACGGCTACGCGGCGGTCGGCTTCACCCGCGACGGCGCCGTACCGCCCGACGTCGCCGGATACGGCGCCGGGCTCGGGACGCTCGCCCTGCTCGCCCATGCCGCGGTCCGCTTCCGGGCCGCGTACGCCGATCCGCTGCTGCTGCCGATCGCCGTCCTGCTCAACGGGCTGGGCCTGGTGCTGATCTACCGGCTCGACCTGGAGACTCCGGGGGACCGGGCCGCGCCCACCCAGCTCGTCTGGTCCACGCTCGGCGTGGCGCTGTTCATCGCCGTCGTCGTGCTGCTGCGGGACCACCGGGTGCTCCAGCGGTACGCCTACCTCTCGGTGGCCGCCGCGCTCGCCCTGCTGATCGTGCCGATCTTCTTCCCGGCGGTGAACGGGGCGAAGATCTGGATCAGGGTCGGCGGACTCTCCTTCCAGCCCGGCGAGTTCGCGAAGATCCTGCTCGCGGTGTTCTTCGCCGCCTACCTGGCCGCCAACCGCAACGCCCTCGCGTACACCGGCCGCACGGTCGGGAGGCTGCAACTGCCCACCGGGCGGGTGCTGGGCCCGATCGCGGCGATCTGGCTGCTGAGCGTGGGCGTCCTGGTGCTGGAGCGCGACCTCGGCACCTCGCTGCTCTTCTTCGGCCTCTTCGTCATCATGCTGTACGTGGCGACCGGCCGGACCGGCTGGATCGCGGTCGGGCTGCTCCTGGCCGGGGCGGGGGCCTTCGTCGTCGGCTCGTTCGAACCGCACGTCCACAGCCGGGTGCAGGACTGGCTGGACCCGTTCGCCTCGATCGAGGCGGGCCGGGGTCCGGGCCAGCTCGCCCAGTCGCTGTTCGCGTTCGCCGCGGGCGGGATGCTCGGCACCGGGCTCGGCGCGGGCCACTCGGTGCTGATCGGCTTCGCCGCCAAGTCCGACTTCATCCTGGCCACGGCCGGCGAGGAGTTGGGGCTGAGCGGGCTGACCGCCGTCTTCCTGCTGTACGCGCTGCTCGTGGCGCGCGGCTACCGGGCGGGGCTCGCGCTGCGCGACCCGTTCGGGCGGCTGCTCGCCATCGGCCTGGCCTCGATCCTGGCCCTCCAGGTGTTCGTGATCGCGGGCGGGGTGATGGGACTGATCCCGCTGACCGGGATGGCCATGCCCTTCCTCGCCCAGGGCGGTTCGTCGGTCGTCACCAACTGGATCATCGTCGCCCTGCTCATCCGGCTCAGCGACGTCGCCCGCCGGCCCCGCCCGGACCGGGCGGAGGCCGGGGCCGCCGCGCCGGCGGTGGAGGACCGGTGATCCGCTGCATCCGCCGGGCCGCCGCGCTGTGCCTGCTGCTGCTCGCGGCCCTGCTCGTCAACGCCGCCCGCGTCCAGCTCTTCCAGGCCGACGCGCTGAACGACGACCCGGCCAACCGCCGCAACGCCATCGCCCGGCACGAGAGGCCGCGCGGCGACATCCTGGTCGACGGCCGGCCGGTCACCGGGAGCCGGAGGACGGGCGGGCAGCTCGCGTACGAACGCACCTACCGGCACGGCCCGCTCTACGCCCCGGTGACCGGATACGCCTCGCAGACGTACGGCGCCACGCTCCTGGAGAACGCCGAGGACTCCGTCCTGTCCGGCAGCGACCCGCTGCTGGCGCCGCTGCCCTTCTGGAACGACCTCACGCGGAGCCGGCAGCCCGGCGGCGACGTCGCCACCACCGTCAGGGCGGCGGTCCAGCGCGCCGCGTACGACGGGCTCAGCGGGCGGCGGGGCGCGGTCGCCGCCCTGGAGCCGACCACGGGCGCGGTCCTGGCCCTGGTCTCGACCCCGTCCTACGACCCCGAGCGGCTGTCGGGGACCGGTGCGCGGGCGACGGACGCGTGGACCCGGCTGAACGCGGCCGAGGACCTGCCGATGCTCAACCGGGCCATCCGGCAGACCTATCCGCCGGGCTCCACGTTCAAGATCGTGACGGCGGCGGCGGCCCTGGACGCCCGTGTGGTGACCGACCCCGACGCGCCCACCGACACCCCGTCGCCGTACGTCCTGCCGGGGACGGCGACCGAGCTGCCCGACGAGGCGGAGGGCTGCGCCGGGGCGTCGCTGGCCGAGGCGATCCGGATCTCCTGCAACTCGGTGATGGCCCGGCTCGGGGTGGAGGTGGGGCCGGCCGGCATGGTGGAGGCGGCACGGCGGTTCGGCTTCAACGACGCCGGGCTGCGCATCCCGTCCGGGGTGGCGAGGAGCAACTTCGACACCGGGATGAGCGACGACCAGGTGGCGCTCTCCTCGATCGGGCAGTTCGACACGACCGCGACCCCCCTCCAGATGGCGATGGTCGCCGCGGCGGTGGCCAACGGCGGGGACCTGCGCCGCCCGCACCTGGTGGACCGGGTCACCACGCACGACGGGGACACGGTCCGCCAGGAGGGCCCCCGCTCCTACGCACGGGCGATGACCCCGTCCACGGCCGTGCGGCTCCAGCGGATGATGGTGGACGCGGTGGAGAACGGCACCGGGACGAACGCGGCGATCGACGGCGTACGGGTCGGCGGCAAGACCGGCACCGCCCAGCACGGCGTCGGCAACTCCGGTACGCCGTACGCCTGGTTCGTCTCCTGGGCCGAGTCCCCCGCCACCGGGCGCCCGGCCGTCGCGGTCGCCGTCGTCGTGGAGGACGCCGCCGCCCGCCGGGCCGACGTCAGCGGCGGCGGCAGCGCGGCCCCGATCGCGCGGGCCGTGATGGAAGCCGCACTGGACGAGGGGGACGGCGGCGCGGGCGCGGCGGCAGACTGACCCCATGACGCAGACGCCGACCGCCGTGGCGCGGGCTCTGGAACGGATCGAGCGGCTGGACCCCGCACTGCACGCGTTCACCGAGGTCTGGCCCGAGCGGGCGCTGGCCCAGGAGTCCTCGGCGCGCCGACTCCCCCTGGGCGGGCTGCCGTTCGCCGTCAAGGGCCCCTCCGGCATCCGCTCCTTCGCGGCCCGCAGGCTGGTCGCGGCGGGCGGCGTCCCCGTCGGCGCGACCTCGGTGCCCCGTCCGGGGACGTACTGGCAGACCTGGGGGCAGGGCGCGCACGGCCGCACGGTCAACCCGTGGCGGGCGGACCGGACGCCGGGCGGTTCGTCGGCGGGCTCGGCGGTCGCGGTGGCGGCGGGCATGGTGGAGCTGGCGACCGGCAGCGACGGGGCCGGGTCGGTCCGCATCCCGGCCGCCTGGTGCGGGGTGTTCGGGCTGAAGACGACGAACGGGCTGCTCCCCTCCCCCGACCGGTCCGGGCTGGCGTCGGCCGGGGTGCTCGCCCGGTCGGCGGCCGGGGCGGAGCGGTATCTGCGCCATGTGCTGGACGGCTACGCGCCGCACCCGCCCCCCGCCCTGCCGCTGCCCGCCGTCTACAGCGGCGACCTCGGGTACGCGGACGTGGACGAGGAGGTCGCGGACGTCGTCCGCGCGGCGGTGGACCGGCTCGTCGCGGCCGGGACCGTCACCCTGCTGGACGCCGGCTGCGCCCTGCTCGACCCGGTGCGGGCGTGGCAGGCGATACGGGGCGGGTCGCCCGAGGACCCGGAGGCGGTCCGGGTCCGGCGGGCCAACGACGCACGCCTCGACGCCCTCTTCGCCGGCGCGCCCCTGCTGCTGACCCCGGCCACGCCCAACCGGCCGCACGGCCACGAGGGGCCGGGCCGGCTCTACTCGACGGCGCTGACGTGGCCGTTCAACCTGAGCGGGCACCCGGCGGCGAGCGTGCCGGCCGGGTTCACGCGGGACGGCTGCCCCGTCGGGCTCCAACTGGTCGCGCCGCGCGGGGCCGACGCGGCGCTGCTGGCCATGGCCCGCGCGGTGCAGGACGCGCTGCCCGCGGCGGTCCCGGCGCGCTGAGCGGGTCGGCCCCCGTCCTCAGGCCGCCGCCGCGCCGCCCTCCTCGATCGCGTCGGCCACCTCCGCCACCCGCGCCCGCTCCTCGGCGGCGAAGCGCTCGCGGTCCAGCTCCTCGGCCAGCTCCTCGTCCTGGGACATGAGCAGGTCGAGGTCGGAGTCGCCCAGTTCGAGGACGCCCATGTCCACGTAGGCCCGCTGGAGCCGTTCGCCCCACAGCCCGATGTCCTTGACGCACGGGACGATCCGGCTGAACAGCAGCTTGCGGAACAGCCGCAGGTACTCCGAGTGCTCGACCAGCTCGCGCGCCTCACGGCCGCCGATGCCGAAGTTCTCCAGGACCTCGACGCCGCTGAGCCGGTCGCGCATCAGGTAGCAGCCCTCGATGACGAACTCCTCGCGCTCGCGGCGTTCGGCGTCCCCGAGCTGCCGGTAGTAGTCGCGCAGCGCCATCCGCCCGAAGGCCACGTGCCGGGCCTCGTCCTGCATGATGTAGGCGAGGATCTGCTTGGGCAGCGGCTTGGTCGTGGTGTCGCGGATCATGCCGAAGGCGGCGAGCGCCAGGCCCTCTATCAGCACCTGCATCCCGAGGTAGGGCATGTCCCAGCGGGAGTCGCGCAGGGTGTCGCCGAGCAGTCCCTGGAGGCTGTCGTTGACGGGGTAGAGCATTCCGAGCTTCTCGTGCAGGAAGCGGCTGTAGATCTCGGCGTGCCGGGCCTCGTCCATGGTCTGGGTGGCGGAGTAGAACTTGGCGTCGAGGTCGGGGACGGACTCCACGATCCTCGCCGCGCAGACCATCGCGCCCTGCTCGCCGTGGAGGAACTGGCTGAACTGCCAGGAGGTGTAGTGCTTGCGCAGCTCGCCCCGGTCCCGCTCCGTCATCTTCGCCCAGTGCGGGGTGCCGTACAGCGGCAGCGCCTCGTCGGGGGTGCCGAGCGGGTCGGCGGGGTCGACCTCCAGGGACCAGTCGATGCGCCGGTCGCCGTCCCACTGCTTGTCCTTGCCCTTGCGGTAGAGGGCGAGGAGGCGCTCGCGGCCTTCGTCGTACTCCCAGGTGAAGCGGGCCGCCCCGGTGGCGGGGACCTGCCAGCGCGGTGCGGACGGCGGGCTGGTGTAGAGGTCATGCGTGGACACGGACGTCTCCTTCGCCTCGACTGGCTCGACAGGTCCCGTGGCGCCGGAGGCGGTCCGGCGAGGTCGCCGAACGCCTCCACGGGCAGGTTCACACGTTGTTGACACCGGGTCAACAAGTCGCGCACGAGGGATTGACGCCCTTGCTGACGCGGAGTCTCATAAGAGGTGACCGCCGGTAACCCCTGTTCCCTCCGCCCTGTGAGAGGTGCTCCCGCCATGACGACCGCAACCGATCGCCCCGCGCCCGAGCGCGGCGCGCGCGTGCTCCACGACGCGCTCGGACCGCTCCGCGACCGCGAGCAGATCGCCGTGCGCCTGCTCGAGGCCTCCGCCAAGCACTCCTTCGACCCCGACACCGACCTGAACTGGGCCTCGGCCGTCGAGGAGGGCAAGTGGTTCTGGCCGCCGGAGCTGCTCTCGCTCTACGCCACCCCCACCTGGGACCGGATGTCCCCGGAGCAGCGCCTGGACCTCTCCCGGCACGAGGCGGCCGCGCTGACCTCGCTCGGCATCTGGTTCGAGGTGATCCTGATGCAACTGCTGGTGCGCCACGTCTACGACAAGCCGCTGACCAGCAACCACGTCCGCTACGCGCTCACCGAGATAGCCGACGAGTGCCGGCACTCGATGATGTTCGGCCGCATGATCGACTGGAGCGGCGCCCCGACGTACGCGGTGCCGCGCGTCTACCACAACCTGGCGCGCGTCCTGAAGACCGTCTCCACCACCCCCGGCTCGTTCGCCGCGACGCTGCTCGGCGAGGAGATCCTGGACTGGATGCAGCGCCTGACCTTCCCCGACGACCGCGTCCAGACGCTGGTCCGCGGAGTCACCCGCATCCACGTGATCGAGGAGGCCCGGCACGTGCGGTACGCCCGCGAGGAGCTGCGCCGCCAGATGGTGACCGCCCCCCGCTGGGAGCGCGAGCTGACCCGCGTGAGCTGTGGCGAGGCGGCCCGCGTCTTCTCCGTCTGCTTCGTCAACCCGCAGGTGTACGAGAACGTCGGCCTGGACCGCCGGGCCGCCGTGGCCGAGGTGCGGGCGAGCGGCCACCGCGCCGAGGTGATGCAGACCGGCGCGAAGCGGCTGACCGACTTCTTCGAGGACATCGGCCTGCTGAACGGCGTCGGCCGCAGGCTCTGGCGCCGCTCCGGCCTGCTGGCCTGACCGTGCCGGGCGGAACAGCCGGACCCCGCCCCGGCCCCGAGAACCCCGCCGCGCCCCCCGGCGGCCGCGCGGCGACGGCCCCGGCGTCCCGCCGCGCGTCCGGAACGGGCGCGTACGCCCGGTCCGCCGACGTCCCCGCGCCGGGCGCCGTGCGGCGACCTGACGGCGTGCGCGGCGCAGCCCTTAGGCTCGGTGCCATGACCTCCACCGCCGCGGCCCCGCCGCCGCCCCGCGCGTACCGCAGGCTCAGCGTCGGGGAGCGGCGCGCCCAACTCCTCCTCGCCGCGCTGGGCCTGTTCGCCCATCGGGCCCCCGACGAGGTGTCGCTCGACGAGGTGGCGGTGGCGGCCGGGGTCTCCCGACCGCTGGTCTACCGCTACTTCCCGGGCGGGCGGCAGCAGTTGTACGAGGCCGCGCTCGGCTCGGCCGCCGACGAGCTGACGCTGTGCTTCACCGAGCCGCAGGTGGGCCCGCCCACCGAGCGGGTCGCCCGCGTCCTGGACCGCTACCTCCGCTTCGTCGACGAGCACGCCACCGGGTTCAGCGCCCTGCTGCGCGGCGGCAGCGTCGCCGAGACGTCCCGGACGACGACGATCGTGGACGGCGTGCGCCGCGCGGCGGCCGAGGAGATCCTGCGCCACCTCGGCCGGGTCGGCGCGGTCGAGGGGACGCCTCCGGGGCCCAGGCTGCGGATGATGGTGCGCAGTTGGATCGCCTCCGTGGAGGCCGCGTCGCTGATCTGGCTGGACGAGCGGAAGCAGCCCGCGGCGGCCGAGCTGCGCGGCTGGCTGGTCGACCACCTCATGGCCCTGCTCACGGCGACCGCCGCCACCGACCCGGAGACCGCGACGGTGGTGAAGAACCTGCTGTCCCTGGAGCGGGCCCAGGGCCCGGCCGGGCAGCTCGCGGAGCGGATCATTCCGGTGGTCGCCGATGCGGCGCACCTGCTGCCCGCGCCCGCTGCGTCAGACTGACCGGGTGAAGAGCGAGAACACCCCTTTCCAGGGCGGCCCGCTGGACGGCCGGGTCCTGCCGGTCCTGCTGGGCCCGACCGGCCACCCCCCGAAGTGGTACGAGGTCCCGGTGCCCTCCCCGGACGGCGGCCCCGCCACCGTCCACGCCTACCGGCGCGTCCCGGCCGCTCCCACCGGGCGGCTCGGTCTGCACCGCGGCTGGGTGTACGCCTACG
This sequence comes from Streptomyces sp. NPDC041970, assembly GCF_055588985.1. Lineage (NCBI taxonomy): Bacteria > Bacillati > Actinomycetota > Actinomycetes > Kitasatosporales > Streptomycetaceae > Streptomyces > Streptomyces sp. NPDC041970. Next base: position 38,835 of record NZ_JBVJCD010000026.1, on the reverse strand, counting down.
CCCCCGGCGGGCGCGAGCGCCGCAAGCCCAAGTGGCCCTGGTCCAGGCCCGCGAACGGCGGCTGAGCGGCGGGCGGGGCGGGCGGCGGCCGAGGCCCTAGGATCGGCGGTCACACCGAGGGACGGTCACAAGGGGGGTGCGCCATGGAGGCGCCGCGTCAGGACGATCCACGCCGCTTCGGCCGCTTCGCCGTGCTGGCCCGCCTCGGCGAAGGGGCCGGCGCCGTGCGGTACGCGGCCCGCGACACCGCCTCCGGCGAACCGGCCGTGATCACCGCGGCGCGCCCCGGCCTCGCCGTCGTACCGGCCTTCCGGCGCCGCTTCCAGGCGGAGGCGCGTACCGCCGAACGCCTCGCGGGCGGCTGGGTGGCCCCGCTCCTGGACGGCGGCGACGCGACCGGCCCGGGCTCCGCCGAGCCGGGACCCCTGTGGACGGCGACGCGCTACGTCCCCGCGCTGCCGCTGGCCGAGGCCGTCGGGATCGCCGGTCCGCTCCGCGAACGCGCGCTGCGGGTCCTGGGCGCGGGCGTCGCCGAGGTCCTGGCGCGGGTGCACGCCACCGGGTCGGCGCTCCAGGGCCTGGCCCCCGGCACGGTGCTCCTGGCCGCTGACGGCCCCCGGCTGACCGCGTTCGGCCCGCTGGGCGCGGCGGCGGAGGCGGAGGCCGGGCCGGGCGGCCAACTCTCGGTGCGACTGGGCTATCTGACGCCCGAACAGATCGCGGGCGAGGAGGTGTCCGGCGCGTCCGACGTGTTCGTCCTGGGGCTGCTGCTGGCCTACGCGGCGACCGGCACGACTCCGTTCACGCGGGGCCCGGCCGACCAGGCGGCCCACCGGATCGCCAGGGACGAACCGGCGCTGGACGCGGTGCCGGACGCGGTGCGCGGCCTGATCGCGCGCTGCCTGGCGAAGGACCCGGCCGAGCGCCCCGCCGCGGGCGCGGTCGCCGCCGAACTGGCCCTGGAGGGGGCGGCGGCCCTGGCGCGGGGCGGCTGGCTGCCGCAGAGCCTGCTCGCCGCGATCGCGGACCAGGAGGCCGCGTTCCGCGCGCTGGAGGAGCCTCGGGAGGACGCGGGCGCACCGGCCGCCGGGGAGGGCGGGGGCCCGGCGCACGTCCTCGCCACCGGACCTGGGCCCGCCGGGACGGACCGCCCGACCACCCGGCCCGCCCTCCCGCCGTCGATGACCGCACGGCCGGAGGGCGACAGCGCGGTGGCGGAGGCCGGTAGCGCGCCCGGCGCGCCCGGAGTACCGGAGAACGGCAGCGAACCCGCCGCCCCCGTACCGCCGGACGCCTCCCGCGCCGCCCCCGCACCCGCGCTGCCCGAGGCCGGTAACGCGCCCGCCGCGCCCGCGCTGCCCGAGGCCCCCCGCGCGTCCCACGCCCCCGCCCCGCCGCTCGCCTCGTCCACCGCCACCACCACCGCACCCGCGCTGCCCGCGCCCCGGAGCGCGTCCACGCCCGCGCCGCCGGAGACCCGGAGCGCGGCCACCGCGTCCGCGCCGCCCGCGCTGCCCGCCGCCGTCGGCCCCCGGCCGGGCCGCGCGCACGGCGGCCCCGCCCCGTACCCGGCCGCGGCGCTCCCCGGCCCCGCGGGGCCGGGCGGGCGGGGCGGGGGCCCGATGGTGTCGCTGCCGCTGCCTCCCGCCCCGGACCCGGCGCGGGACGCCGCCCTCGGCCGCCGGACCCTGCTGACCGCCGCGGCCGCCGCCGTCGGCGGCCTGGTCGTGGGCGGGGGCGCGGTCGCCGCGTTCGGTTCCGGGGACACCGTCGTCGTCGCGGACGAGAAGCCCGCGCCGAGGCCCCGCCGTACGCTGCCGGGGCAGGCCCCCGAGCCGCGCTGGACCTACCGGCACCCGGAATCCGAGGCTCCCCCGCTGACCACCGCGCTGTGGCGGGACGAACTGCTCGTGGTGACCAGCGAGAGCCGCGCCGGCGCCGTGGACCTGCGGACCGGCAGGCGGCTGTGGCAGCGCCCCGACGCCGCGAACGGGCAGGCGGCGCTGGCCGCGGGCGACCTGTGCTTCGTGGCGGGCCCCACGGAGTTCCTGTGGCTGTCGCCGAAGGACGGCACGGTCGTCCATCGGCTGCGGTACACCGACGGCTTCGCCGACCTGCCCGGCCTGGCGGTGGGGCGGCTGGCCGGGAGTTCCGGGCCGGTGATCTGGTTCACCGGTGCGCACACGGTCACCGTGAAGGCCCCGAAGCCGAAGAAGGGCAAGAAGCAGGCCCCGGACCGCAAGGTCGTCCAGGCGTACTTCTTCGCGTACGACATCGTGGGGCGCAGGGAGCTGTGGCGTACGCCGGTGCCCGCGGGCCGCGCCCCCGGCACGCCCGCGTACCGGGTGGTCGCCGTGCGCGCCGCCGACGTCCTCGTACGGCAGGAGGCGGTCACCCTCACGGCGGCCGAGGTGCGGGCGGCCAAGGGGAAGGGGTTCGTCCGCTCGTTCGACCGCAGGACCGGCAAGGCGCTGTGGACCAGGCAGTACGGCACGGCCTCCCCCGTCGCGGGCATCGCGGGCGACGAGGTCGGAACGCTGTACGCGGCGGTCGGCGCGGACCTCCAGGCGTTCGAGGCGGACACCACCAAGCCGCTCTGGCGGGTCGCGGGCGGCGCCGGTTCGTTCTTCGGCACCCCGGTCGTCGCCGGAGGGCTGGTGCACACCACCGAGCGCACCCAGCAGGTCGGCGCGGTGGACCGGAAGAGCGGCCGCCTCCTGTGGCGGCGCTCCACGGAGGTGCCGGGCATCGGCGACGCCCCGGCCCTCACGGTGAGCGGCGGCGGGAAGACGCTCATCGCCGCCGACGCCGTCCAGGTCACGGCGTTCTCGGCGGCCGACGGGCAGCGGCTGTGGAAGTTCCAGGACATCGGGGCGGCCGCCCCCGAGGGCCCGACCGTCAGCGCCCCGTACCGGACGCTCGCGGTCGGCGGGATGGTCGTCGTCCAGCGGGGCAGGGCCTTCTACGCCTTCCCGGCGGTCTGAGGCCCCCGACACGCCCGCAGCGCACCGCCGTCCGGGGGAGCCCCCGGACGGCACGCGGTGCGGTGCTTGCATCCCGTGACGCCAAGTGACCGGATTAATCAGATTCGCTCACTTATCGACGAGCCCGTTGCCGGGCTCCGTCTCCGTCACGGAGGTGTTGTCGTGTCAGGCAGACTCCTGCGCGCGGTCTGCACGGCCGCGCTCGCCGCGGCGCTCACGGTCTCCCCCGCCGTCGCCGCACCGGCCGCGCCGGACCCCGCCCCGTCCGGGGAGGCCGACGGCCGGACCGAGGAGGGCGACGAGGCGGAGGTGGACGCCGAGACCGCTCTCGCCGCGCCCGGGGCGCCCGCCGGCGTCGCCGCCCTGCTCCGCGAGTTGCAGGCCCGGTACCAGGAGGCCGAGGAGGCGAGCGAGACCTACAACGCCACCGCCGAGAAGCTGAAGGAGCAGACCGCGCGGGCGAAGAAGGCGGCCTCGGACCTGGTCGAGGCGCGGGCCGCGCTGGAGGCGGGCCGCGCGGACGCCGGGCGGCTGGCGCGGGACCAGTACCAGGGGCGCACCGAGTTCTCCGCGTACCTGCGCCTCCTCCTCGCCCGCGACCCCCAGCACGCCCTGGACCAGGCCCACGTCATCGAGCGCCTGACCGCGGGCCGGGCGGCGACGGTGGACCGGCTGACCGCCGCCGCCCGCCGCGCCGACACCCTGGCCGCCGCGTCCCGCAAGGCGCTGGACCGGCAGAAGAAGCTGGCCGCCCGCCAGAAGAAGCAGCGCGACACCGTGCGCGGCAAGCTGAGGGAGGTCGAGGACCTGCTGGCCACGCTCTCCGACGACCAACTGGCCGAGCTGGGGGCGCTGGAGCAGCGGGGCGTGGACGCGGCCCAGCGCGAACTGGTCGCCTCCGGAGCGCTCAGCTCCACCCGTACGCCCACCCGGCAGGGCGGCGCCGCCGTCGCGTACGCGGTCCGGCAGATCGGCAAACCGTACGTGTGGGGGGCGCAGGGCCCCGACTCCTTCGACTGCTCCGGGCTCACCTCCCGCGCCTGGGCGGCGGCGGGCCGGGCGATCCCGCGGACCTCGCAGGAGCAGTGGCGGCAGCTCCGGAAGGTCCCGGTCGCCTCGCTGCGCCCCGGCGACCTGGTGATCTACTTCCCGAAGGCGACCCATGTGGCGCTGTACATCGGCAACGGCCTGGTGGTGCAGGCCCCCCGCCCCGGCACGAGGGTGAAGGTCTCCCCGCTGGCCTCCAACCCCCTGCTGGGAGCGGTCCGCCCCGACCCGGAGGGCGCACCCCTGCGCTCCTACCGGCCCCCGGCCCTGCCCAAGGGCGCCATGAGCGGCTCCGACACGGGCTACAGCTCCGGCGCGGCCCCGAGCCGCCGCTGAGCCGGACACGCGGCGGCCGGGTCGGCGACACGGGCCCGGCCGCCGGGGCGGCGGGCGTCTTCCGCCGAGCCCGCCCAGCCCCGACCGCGGAGGCGCGCCCCCGCCGCCGCCCTCACCCCGGAAAGGCGACGCCGAAGACGCTCAGGGACCTGTTTCCCGCACGGCCCGGTCGAGAGGGCGAAGGCCCTCGTCCAGCTCGTCGGGGGTGATCGTGAGCGCGGGGAGCAAGGCGACGGCCTCCTTCCGCGGGCCGGACGTCTCGATGAGCAGGCCACGGCCGAAGCCCCGGCGGGCGACCCGGCCCGCCCGCCACTCGTCGCGGAACTCCAGGCCGCGGCCGCGGTACTCCCTGACGTGCGGGCGGTGCTCGGCAGTGATCCGGGGCAGCGCCGATCTGGAGGCCGCGGGCCAGGGTCCGGTTCTCCAGCGCGTCGCCGTCGGACCAGTAGGTCTCCAGGAAGGCGCGTTTGGCCGTCGTCGACATGTCGAGGCCGTGGGCGACACCGTCCCGCTCCAGGCAGTCGAGCAGGGCGCGCTTGAGCACGGGGTTGTTGTGGCCGCAGTTCAGGGAGCCCGCGCCGGCGAAGAAGTCGAGGTGGCCACGGCCCTCCTCGTCATACAGGTGACTGCCCCGGGCGCGGTCGAACACGGTGGGCCAGCCCCGGCAGCCAGCCCCGGCAGCAGCTGCGGACCTCGGACTCCAGGGACTCGAAGACGGTCAGGTCGGACTGGATGATGGTCATCTGCACGCTCCTCCACGGGCCTTGGGCGACCGCTGTCGGCGGGGCTGATCAGTGTCCTGGGCATCGCTGGGCCGGTGGCTGCGGCTGCGGGCACGTGCGATGGCTGAAAGGCCCCCTGGGCGCTGGTGGGCGCCGTTGGCGCGGAGGGAAGCCGCCCCTGCTCCGCTGACACGCAATGCCCACGCACCAGGCGTATACGCCTAGGTGATGGCGCACCCCGAACCAGTTTCGATCAGTTCTGGCCACACTTCGGATCGGTTCTGCGACAGGATTTGCCTCACATACCCCTCCCGTCCCCTTCGGCGACTTTGCCGGGAGGGTGCCCAAATCGCTTGTGGCGTCAATCACACATGGAGCGCGGGAGTGCATAACTCAACGAACCCCGGAGATATGGAGATGCTTGCACGCTCCCCCGCCTGCGCAAGCTGGCCGATTCGCCGATCAGTCGCGTGACGTCTCGCCGCTCTGTCCCCTACGGTTTTGGAACGCGATCGAAGGGCGGGAGGATCAGTTGCCAGAAAATCAGGCGAAACACCTGCAGGGGCTCGCGGTGGAGGACATCGCGGAAGAATTCGGAACCCCTCTGTTCGTGTATGACGCCCAGGCCCTCGAAGGGCAGTTGCACAAGATTTCCGACGCCTTGCCCACCGGCGTGGACGTCTTCTACTCGCTGAAAGCGAATCCGAATATCAGTGTGTGCGGCCTGCTCGGCAGCAGGGGCGCAGGGGCGGAGGTCTCCTCGCTCACGGAGCTCATCACCGCCCTCCGGGCGGGAGTGGACCCGGCCGACGTCATCTTCCTCGGGCCGGGGAAGGGCAGAGCCGATCTCGAAGCCTGCGTCTCGGCCGGCATCTCTGCCGTGGTCTGCGAGTCACTTGCTGAACTCCAGCTCCTGGACGACGTGGCCGCCGCTCGGGGAGCGGCCCGGTTCCCGGTCGTGCTGCGGGTCAACCCCGGCTTCCCCAGCAAGGGGTCCGGACTGTCGATGGGGGGCAAGCCGCGGCAGTTCGGCATCGACGAACAAGAGGTCCGCGAGGCAGGCGCCCTCCTCCACTCCCTGAAGCACGTCGAGGTCAAGGGATTCCACGCCTATATGGGAACCAGATTCCTTGATCACCGAGATGTCGCGGTGAACACACTGAACATCCTGGCCATGGCGGAAGACCTCGCCGCGACCTTGGGCATAGAGCTTTCCGTCGTGGACTTCGGCGGGGGCCTGGGCGTGGCCTACTTCGAGAACGAATCGGAGATCGACACAACCGAACTCGGGAAGGGTCTGGAAGGACCGGTGAGTGATTTCCGTGCACGCCACCCCGGCTGCAGGCTCATCATGGAACTCGGTCGATTCCTCACGGCCGACGCCGGCACCTATGTGACACGGGCGCTCTACGTGAAGGAGTCCATGGGCGAATCATTCGTGGTAGCGGACGGCGGCACCAATCACCATATGGCAGCCGTGGGGATAGGAAGTTTCGTCAAGCGGAACTTTCCCGTCGTCCACCTGGGACGCCCTGGCGCCCGCCCTACGCACACCTACACAGTCACCGGGCCGTTGTGCACGCCGAACGACACCATCGCCAAGAAGGTGAGGCTCCCCGAGGTTCGCCCCGGCGACCTGCTCGGGGTCGAACGCTCCGGCGCCTACGGTCCGACGGCCTCGCCCGGACTCTTCCTCAGCCATGGCTATCCCGCCGAGGTCCTCGTGCACGACGGACTCGCCACTCTCGTGCGCGAGCGGGACACACCCGACGACATGCTCTCCCGCCAGCATCTGGCGGTCTTCGAGGACCCCTCGTGACCCCCGGCGCTCCTCCGGGTATAGGTCTGGACGTTCTCGGGCGCGATGAACTGGCCTGCCTGGTGACGCGCGACTGGTTCATGCGGTACTGCTACGCCCCCGAGGAGATCCAGCAGGCGCGGACCCTCGGGCAGGAGAGGCGCCTGGAGTACCTCGCCGGACGCTTCGCCGCCAAAGAGGCCGTCCTGAAGGCGCTGGGCAAAGGCCTGTTCCAGGGCATCACACCACGCAACATCCGCATCAGTCGTGCGGCCGATGGATCACCACGCGTAGAACTGCGCGCCGAAGCCGCCGAGGCGGCGTCCGGGCAGACCGTGCGGGTCTCGATCACCCACAAGGACAACGTGGTCGCCGCCGTGGCCCTCGTCTCCTGATGCGGCCCACCCTGCCGTTGTCGGCGACGGAAGAAAGGATGACGCATCCATGACTTCTCCTCCCGAGGGTGACGCGAATGCCGTCACAGCGCACCTGCGCATCAGAATCGGTCAGGAAGAGGCCCACTACGGCGGGGAACTCGTCGACGGCGCACGACTCCTGCGCCTGTTCGGGGACCTCGTCACCGAAATCACCATCCGTACTGACGGCGACGAGGGGCTGCTCGCCGCGTACTCCGACGTCCGCTTCACGGCCCCCGTCCGCCCCGGAGACTACATCGAAGCCACGGGCCGGCTCGTACGGAGCACCAAGCTGCGCCGCTTCGTGGCCCTGGAAGCCCGGAAGGTCATCGCCTCCTCCCACACGAGTCCCAGCGCGGCCCAGTCGCTGGCCGAGCCCCTCACGGTGTGCACGGCGAACGCGGTGACCGTCGTTCCCAAGCCGGGGCGGTCCGGGTCGCCCGACGGCGGACGGCGCCGGAGCGCGATGGACTCCGTGCTGACAGGAGGACGGTAGTGCCCCAGCATCCGACCCTTCACTCCCTGCTCGACGAGGCGGCCGCAGCGCACCGGGACCGGTGTGCCATGAGCACCGCCTCGGAGGCGATCACCTACGAGAACCTGGCGCGGGCCTCTCGCCATGCCGCGCATCTCCTGCGCGCGCACGGTGTCCGGCGCGGTGACCGGGTCGTCGTCTCCTCACCCGACGCGATCGCCGTCGCGGTCGCGGTTCACGCCGCCTCCCGAGCGGGCGCGATGTTCAGCGTGCTGCACGAGGACGTGCGGGACAGCCCGCTCCAGCATGTGCTGCGGGATTGCGAACCCGCTGTGGTCGTGACCGACGATCCAGGTGTCTCCGCCACAGCACGAGCACACGACGTGCGGGTCCTCTCCTCCCGGAAACTGCGCGACGCTCCAGCACCCGCGGAGGGCTCGCGCCTGCCGGACCCTCCACTCGGAGTCGACGGCGCGTGCCTGATCTACACCTCGGGCACCACGTCACTGCCCAAGGCGGTGGTCAGCACCCACCAGCAGATGCTCTTCGCCGCCCATGCCATCCAGGCCTGTCTCGCCTACCGTGCCGACGACATCGTCTACAGCCCTCTCCCCCTGTCCTTCGACTACGGCATGTACCAGATGTTCCTGACGTTTCAGGCCGGTGCGCAGTTGCGGGTGGGCCATGTAGCAGAGGTCGGTCCGCCGCTCCTGCGCGCCCTGCGGGACAGCCGGGCCACCGTGCTCGCCGGCGTGCCCTCCGTCTCCGACCGCCTGGCCTGGCTGGTGCGCAGGGCGAAGAACAAGCCCGCTCTACGTCTCCTGACCAACACCGGCGCCGCTCTCTCCGAGAAGACCATCAGCGACCTGCGCGAGGCGATGCCCACCCTGCGCGTGCAGTTGATGTACGGGCTCACGGAATGCAAGCGGGCCACCATCATGCCGCCGGACGGCGACCTCCGGCGGCCCGGCTCGTCCGGGAAGGCGCTCCCCGGCACCGAGGTCTTGACCGTCGATGACGACGGCGAGCGTCTGCCGGCAGGAGAGGTCGGCCAGTTGGTCGTCCGCGGCCCTCACGTCATGGCCGGGTACTGGCGGCGCCCGGAGATGACCGCCGAGCGCTTCCACCGGCGCGACGGCCTCTTCCCGGAACTGCGCACCGGCGACTACGGCTGGATGGACGACGAAGGCTACTTCTATTTCTCGGGGCGCCGTGACGACCTCTACAAGGAACGCGGATTCCGCGTCAGCGCCACCGAGGTGGAGGCCGCAGCCCGCCGTGTCGAAGGCGTCGACTCGGCAGCCGTGCTGCCGCCCGGCCCGAGGGCCGGGCACACCGCGGTACTGGCTGTGGTGACGCACCTGGACGGGCCCGAGGTGCTGGACCGTATGCACGGCCTCATCGAGGACTACAAGATCCCGCGCCGCTGCGTCCCGGTTCCAGGTCTCCCCACCAACCACAACGGAAAGGTCGACCGACACGCCCTGGCCGACCTCGTCCACGACCCCGCGAACGCATGAGAGGAGCAGGTTCGATGAGCCTCAACCGCACAGACGTGACCACCGCCATGGAGACGGCCCTGAGCAAAGTGCTGGACCGGCCGATGACCGAGCTCTCCGGACGGACCAGGCTCTTCGACGACCTTCACCTGGACTCCACCACGATGCTCGAGATGCTCATGGAACTCGAGGACTCCCTGGGCCTCGAGGTGGACCCCGAGGAACTCGAAGCCGACGACTTCGAGACCGTCGACACCTTCACCGACTTCGCCCTCGCCCAGCTCGAGACGCGCGACGCGGCCTGAACAACGCACGGGCGGGCCACCACAGGCCCCCGGCCGGACCGCCGAGCCCGCGCGGTCCGCGCGGTCCGCCGTACACGCAATCCGACACGAGCCCGAGGAGGCAGCCATGATCGTTCGCTCGTTCAAGGACATCGAAGGCACTGACCGGCACGTCAAGTCCCGCTCCGGAACGTGGGAGAGCAAGCGCATCGTCCTCGCAAAGGAAGGAGTCGGCTTCTCCCTGCACGAGACGACCGTCTACGCCGGCACGGAGACCACCATGTGGTACGCCAACCACATCGAGGCCGTCCTCTGCGTCGAGGGCGAGACGGAGCTCACCAACGAGGAGACCGGCGAGAAGCATCTCATCACCCCCGGCACCATGTACCTGCTGGACGGTCACGAGAAGCACACGCTGCGCCCCACCGTGGACTCCCGCTTCGTCTGCGTGTTCAACCCCCCGGTCACCGGCCGCGAGGATCACGACGAGGACGGCGTCTACCCGCTGCTCATCGAGGAGGCCACCGCGTGACCGCGCCGGCTGCCCTCTCCACCGCCCGCCGGGCCCGCCCCGAGTACCGGACCCCCCGTGTCGAGGACGCGCGGGCGATATGGCAGATGGTGCACGAGTCGGACGAACTCGACGACAACAGCCCGTACTACTACACGCTGTGGTGCCGCGACTTCGCCGAGACCTCCCTCGTGGCATCACTCGGCGACGACGTCGTCGGCTTCCTGACCGGCTACTTCCGCCCGGACCAGCCCGATACCTATCTGGTGTGGCAGGAGGCCGTGAAGCCGCGCCATGGCATCCCCATGCTCGGGGTGCAGTTGTTCGAGCAGGCCGCCGAACGTGCGGTGGGCAACGGCGCCCGCTACATCGAGGCGACCGTGTCGGCCGACAACAAGGCCATCATCATGGTGCTGAGGAAGTGCGCCAAGCGGTACCGGGCCCCCATCCACTCCGAGGTGCTGTTCCCTGCCTCGCTCTTCCCCGATGAGCACCACGATGAGGTGCTCTACCGAATCGGGCCCATCGAGTCGACGCCTGAACCCTGACGGCCCGCCTGGTGCGGTGTCACCACACGCGTACCCTCACCGTGCTCCGCGGAAGGTGCCGCGGTAGGCGCGTGGTGACACCCCCAGTGCTTCACGGAAGTGCTGGCGCATCGCGGTCCCCGTCCCGTAGCCGGCCGCGGCGGCGATGCGGTCCACAGGTTCGTCCGTGCGTTCCAGCAACCGGCGGGCGTACTGCAGGCGCTGCTGGCCGAGCCACCGCATCGGCGTCATGCCGGTCTCCTGACGGAACCGGCGGGTCAGCGTGCGCACGCTCGTCGAGGCTTGGCGGGCCAGGTCCTGCAGGGTCAGGGCCTCGTCGAGGTGTTCCACGGCCCAGGCGCGGGCGGCGGCGGTGAAGCTGTCGTCGCCATCGGGTACGGGACGGTCGATGTACTGGGCCTGGCCTCCTTCCCGGTGAGGCGGCACCACCGTGCCGCGGGCGACGGTGTTGGCGATGTCGGCGCCGTGGTCGCTGCGGATCATGTGCAGACACAGGTCGATTCCCGCGGCGACGCCCGCGGACGTCAAGACCCCCGCGTCATCGGTGTACAGCACGTCGGGGTCGACATCGATCTCCGGGTAGAGGGAGGCCAGTTCGGGGCATGACTTCCAGTGCGTCGTCGCTCGCCGACCCGCGAGCAGGCCCGCTGCCGCCAGGACGAACGAGCCGGTGCAGATGGAAGCCAGACGCGCTGTCGTCGGCACCTCCGTGAGAGCCGCCGCGACCGGCGGGCTCAGCAGGCCCCGCTGCTGCGGCCCGTAGTCCTCGACCGCGGCCGGCACGATCACCGTGTCCGCGTCGCGCAGGGCCCGCGGTCCCGTCGGCACGTTGACCGTGAAGTCGGCGTCGGTGGACACCTCGCCCGGTTCCACAGCGCAGGTCACGACCGAGTACAGGCGTCGCCCGGCTCCGCTCACCGCCGTGCCGAACAGTCGGTGCACGATCCCCAGCTCCATGGGCAGCAGGCCGTGACGGACCAGGACAACGACTTTGTGCACGGAATCGTCACTCAGTGTCATGGCCAGATTCTTGCACTACCTGTCCAAAGGGCCAGTGGTTTCCCGCCCCGCACTCACCGAAGGATGAAGACATGCACGACATCACTGGCCACCGCACCAAAGCCGCCGGGCGCCGCGCCTGGTGGGTAGCCGCCGTCACCGGAGTGGCGATCGTCGCCGCCGGGGCCTTCTCCACCATGCCGGGCATCCTGCAGGACCCCCTGCGGCAGGAGTTCCACTGGTCCCGCGGCTCCATCAGCCTGGCGGCCTCGGTGAACATGGTCCTCTACGGCCTCACGGCCCCCTACGCCGCCGCCCTGATGGACCGTTTCGGCATCCGCCGGATCGTCGTCGCCGCCCTGGGAGCCGTCGCCGCCGGAGCACTGCTCACCACCACGATGACCGCCGCCTGGCAGTTCACGCTCTTCTGGGGCTTCCTCGTCGGCCTGGGCACCGGATCGCTCTCCATGACCCTCGGCACCACCGTCACCAACCGCTGGTTCACCACCCGGCGCGGCCTGGTGACCGGCATCCTCTCCTCCGGCAGCGTCCTCGGCCAGATGGTCTTCCTGCCCGCCCTCTCCTGGACCATCGCCCACTACGGCTGGCGGCCCGCCCTCGTCAGCCTCGCTCTCGCCGCTCTGGGGGTCGCCCCGCTGATCCACCTCGTCGTGCGCGACCACCCCGCCGACGTCGGACGACGCCCCTACGGCAGCGACACCTTCATCCCGCGCCCCGCACCCGTTCCCGGCGCCGCCCGCCGCACCGTGACCGTCCTGCGCGGCGCTGCCCGAACCGGTCCGTTCTGGCTGCTCGCCGGTGCGTTCGCCATCTGCGGGGCGTCCACCAACGGCATCATGTGGACCCACTTCGCCCCGGCGGCTCACGACCACGGGATGCCCGTCACCGAGGCGTCGACGCTGCTGGCGCTCATCGGCGTCTTCAACGTGGTCGGCACCATCGCCTCCGGATGGCTCACCGACCGCGTGGACGCCCGCCGGCTCCTCGCCGTCTACTTCATCGTGCGCGGCCTGCTGATGATCAGCCTGCCTCTGATCATGACGGCCACGGTCAGCGTGCCGATGCTCGCCTTCGTCGTCGTCTTCGGCCTCCTCGACCTGGCGACCGTGCCGCCCGTCATCGCCCTGTGCCGGACCTTCTACGGTGACGACAGCGCCATCGTCTTCGGCTGGACCAACGCGGCACACCAGATCGGCGCCGCCTCCGCCTCTTTGCTCGGCGGCGTCGCCCGTGACGCGTTCGGCAGCTACGACCCGGTCTGGTTCGCTCTCGCGGCCCTCTGCGCGACCGCCGCCATGCTGTCCCTGGTCATCCGTCTCCGTCCTGCCGGCGCAGCCGAATCCGACGAGGAGGCCTGTGCGTCGCCCGCCATGAGGGGGTGACTGCGCACCCGGCCCGGCGAAGGCAGGCCGTGAACCGCCTGTGGGCCGTCGAAGGACGGCCCGCAGGCGTCGGCGTTCTCCAACGCTGACCGCCGCACCGCGGGTCGGGCGCTTATCAGGCTCCGGAGACCGAGGCCAGGTACGCGTTCGTCTTCTCCGGCTCGTAGAAGAAGTTCTCGAAGTCGGAGGGGTCGTTGAACCCGTTGGCGAAGCGGTCCGCGACCGGCTGGAGCTGTCCGGCGGCGCCGATCAGGTTCAGCACGTGCTCCGGCGGGGCGCCGAGCATCGCGTTGGTCCACTTCACGACGTGCTGCGCGGTCTCCCAGTAGCGGTCGAAGGCGGACTGCATCCACGCCGCGTCGAACTCCGCGTCACCGTGCTCGACGATCGAGTCGAGGTAGGAGTTCGCGCACTTGGACGCCGAGTTGGAGCCCTGGCCGGTGATCGGGTCGTTGGCGACCACCACGTCCGCGACGCCGAGGACGAGACCGCCGCCGGGGAGGCGGCCGATCGGCTTGCGGACGGTGGGGGCGTAGCGGCCGGCGAGCGTTCCGTTGGCGTCGGTCAGCTCGACCTTGGTGGCGCGGGCGTACTCCCACGGCGTGAACCGCTCCATCAGCTCCAGCGTCATCGCCAGGTGCTCGGAGGGGTCCCTGATGCCCTGGAAGGCGTCCAGCGGGCCGCCCGGTATGCCCTCCCAGAACAGGATGTCGGCGCGGCCGGAGGTGGTCAGGGTCGGCATCACGAAGAGTTCCCCGACGCCCGGCACCAGGTTGCAGCGGACCGCGTCGAACTCGGGGTGCTCGGGACGGGGGCCCATGCCGTGGACGTACGCGACGGCCAGGGCCCGCTGCGGGGCGTCGAACGGCGAACGGGCGGCGTCCCGGCCGAACATGGAGACCAGCTCGCCCTTGCCGGCCGAGACCAGCACCAGGTCGTAGGTGCGGGAGAAGTAGTCCAGGTCGGAGACGGCCGCCCCGTGGATGACGAGCTGTCCGCCGCGCTGGGCGAAGGTCTCCATCCAGCCGGCCATCTTCACCCGCTGGTCGACGGACTGGGCGAAGCCGTCCAGCCTGCCGACCCAGTCGACGGCGCGGGAGGAGTCGGGGGCGGCGACGGAGACGCCGAGGCCCTCGATCCTCGGGGCCTGCGACTCCCAGAAGTCGAGCTGGTAGTCCCGCTCGTACTGGAGCGCGGTGTGAAACATGCACTGCGTCGACATGACCCGGCCGGTGCGGATCTCCTCGGCGGTGCGGTTGGACATGAGGGTGACTTCGTAGCCCTTGGACTGGAGTCCCAGGGCGAGCTGGAGACCGGACTGCCCGGCTCCGACTATGAGTATCTTCCGCATCGCGGCTCTCCGTTGTGTGTGATCAGGGCGGTCCGGGGGCGCGGCTTTCAGGCCGGGGTGTGGGCGAGGGCGTGGCCCACCAGGGCCAGCAGCGACTCGACGACCGCGATCCTGTTGCGCGCGTCCATGATCACAACAGGCACGTGCGGGGGGACGGACAGGGCCTCCCTGACGTCCTCCACCTCGTAGCGGGGTGTGCCCTCGAAGTGGTTGACGGCCACGATGTACGGCAGCCCGCAGCTCTCGAAGTAGTCGAGGGCGGGGAAGCAGTCGGCGAGCCGCCGGGTGTCGGCGAGGACCACCGCGCCGATCGCCCCGCGCACCAGGTCGTCCCACATGAACCAGAAGCGCTGCTGGCCGGGGGTGCCGAAGACGTACAGGACGAGGTCGTCCTCCAGCGTGAGCCGGCCGAAGTCCATCGCCACGGTGGTGGTGGTCTTCTCGGGCGTCGCGGAGAGGTCGTCCGTCTCCTCGCTGGCCTGGGTCATCAGCGCTTCGGTCCGGAGCGGCGTGATCTCGGAGACCGAGCCGACGAACGTCGTCTTGCCGACGCCGAACCCGCCCGCCACCACGATCTTGGTGGCGATGGGGGCCCGTGTGTGGTCGAGCTGCCAGGCCTGGACGGATTCCTCCGTCCGCTCCCGGCGCTCCGGCTGACGCGGGGCGAAGAGCGGCGCCTCAGAGACGGCGGAGTCCATTGAGCACCCTTTCGAGCAGTGCGCGGTCGGGCTGACCGGTGCCGTGACCGGTTCCGTAGACGCGGATCTTTCCCTGGTCGGCCAAGTCGCTGAGCAGCACCCGGACGACTCCGAGCGGCATCTGCAACAGGGCCGAGATCTCCGCGACGGTACGCATCCGGCGGCAGAGTTCGACGATGGCCTGCAACTCCGGCATGACGCGCGTGGCGAGGTTGCCGTTGGCCAGCTCGCGGCGCTCGTCGGGCGCTTCGAGGGCCGCCACGAACGTCTCGACCAGCAGGACGTGCCCGAAGCGGGTGCGGCCGCCCGTGAGGGAGTACGGGCGGACCCGTGCCGGACGCTTGTCGGCCCCCCGGACGGGGAGCCTGGGGGCGGGTTCGGCGGCGGTGGTCACTGGGCGCTCTCCATCGACGTTCGCAGCTCGCTGCGGAGTTCGGGGGTGAGGACGTGACCGGCCCGGCCGACGAAGAGGGCCATGTGGTAGGCGACGACGCCGGTGTCGCAGTCCGGTGCGGCGTGCACGCCGAGCAGGGAGCCGTCGCTGATCGACATGACGAAGACGCTGCCCTCGTCCATGGCGACCATCGTCTGCCGGACGCCGCCGCCGTCCATCAGCTTCGCCGCTCCGAGGGTCAGCGAGCCGATCCCGGAGACGATGGTGGCCAGATCGGCGCTGGAGCCCCGGGGGCCGCCCGATGCGCCGGGCTCCGCCGAGGCGGTCAGGTGGCCGGGGTCGGAGGAGAGCAGCATCAGGCCGTCCGACGAGACGACGGTGACCGAGTGGACCCCTGGCACCTCCTCCACGAGATTGCTCAGCAGCCAGTGAAGGTTCCGGGCCTCGGTGCTCAGCCCGAACGTGCTGGGCGCAGTCAACTGCGTGCCTCCTCGACTGTGTCCCCCGTCTCTTCGTTCCGGCCGTCCGCGCGGTCGCCGGTGCGGCGGGTCCGCGCGTCGTGTGCGGTGCTCGTCTCGTGCCCCGTCGGGGCGGTGGGTACGCCTGCGCGGTCGGCGTCACCGGTGCTCCCGGAGATCTCCGCCTCGACGTCGCGCCGGCCCGCGCGGGCCGCCTCCTGGAAGCTGCCGAGCCGGCGGCGCAGGTCGTCCCGGTCCAGGCTGCCGGTGCGCCCGGCGGCGGGCTGGTCGTCGAGCCGGACGATCTTGGGGGTGCGCTTCGGCAGCCCCTTCCCGGTGAGCCGCTCGCCCTCGGGGCGGCGGGGGCCGGGCACGGTCTCGGCGGTGGCCGTCTCGGCGCGGGGGGCGGGGCGGGCGGCGGGCCGGTCCGGGTCCTGCTCCCCCCGGCCGCTCTCCGCCGGGCGCTCGTGGCGGTCGGGGCCGATGGCGTACGGGTCGGGCTGCGGGGCCGTGGCCGCCTCGGGGGCCGCCGGGGGCTTCGGCAGCCGGACCTGGAGGGTGATCTCCGGGTCCGACGCGGTGTCGCCCCCGGTCCCGGCCTGGGAGTCCGACGCGCTCTCGCCCCCCGTCCCGGCCTGCGGGTCCGACGTGCCGTCACCGTCCGTCCCGGCCTCGGGGGCGTGCGGCTGCGGCGGTACGGCGGTGGCTCCGGGAGCCTCGGGGGCCGCGTCCGGGGCGGGGGCGTCGGCCGCTGCGGCGTTCTCCCGGATCGCGCGCTCGGCGGCGGCGATCATGGGGTCGACGGCGGGCCCGGCCGCGTCGGCACGGTCGGACCCGGTGGTCCGGTCCGCTGCCGGCGCCGGCTCGGGCTCGACGGCCCGCTCGGGCGCGTCGCCCGCGGCGGCCTCGGGCGTCGCGGCGGCCCCAAGCGTCTCTTCGAGCGCCGCGGTCTCGGGCTGCGGCGTCCGCTCGGACTCGGTCCCGGACCCGGCGGGCGGCGCGGAGTCGGAGGCCGCGGGCAGGTCCGGTGACCGGCCGGGCAGGGAGTTGGAGTTGGCCTCGGCCACCGAGCCCGGCAGGCTGAGCGTCGGCTGCCCCTCGCCGGGCAACCGCACGGCGGGCGGCGTGGCGGCGGGCAGCGCGTTGGGCAGCAGGGCCTGCGGCAGGACGACGACGACCGTGACGCCGCTGCCCTTCTGCTCCCGCATCTGGACCCGCACCCCGTGCCGCGCGGCCAGCAGCGATGCCACCTGGAGGCCGAGTCCGGCGCCGGCCGCGTCGGCGTGCCGGTCCTCCGGCGCGGCGGAGGCCGGGTCGGCCAGCCTGGCGTTGAGCTCCTCCATCCGGGCCGCCGAGATGCCGATGCCCGCGTCCGACACAGAGAGCATCACCTCGCCGTTCTCCAGCAGCCACCCGGACAGCTCGACCGTGGAGTCCGGCGGCGAGAAGGCGGTGGCGTTCTCCAGGAGTTCGGCGAGCAGGTGGCTGAGGTCGTCGGCGGCGAACCCGGCGATCTGGGCGTGCGCCGGCAGGGACTGGATGGTGACCCGCTCGTACCGCTCGATCTCGCTGACGGCCGCGCGTGCGACGTCGACCAGCGGGATCGGCCCGACGTGGCCGTGGCCGTGCTCGGCCCCGGCGAGGACGAGCATGTTCTCGCTGTGGCGGCGCATGACCGTGGCCATGTGGTCGAGCTTGAACAGCGTGGCCAGGCGCTCCGGGTCCTGCTCGCGCTCCTCCAGGCTCTCGATGACGCCGAGCTGGCGCTCGACGAGGCCCAGGGAGCGCAGCGAGAGATTGACGAAGGTGTGCTGGACCGTGTTCCGCGACCGCTCCAACTGCGCGGTCACCTCGGCGACCCGGGCCTGGAGTTCGGCGCGCTGGAGAGCGAGGGCCTCGCGGTCGGCGGCCGGCTCGTCGCGGTCGGCGGCCAGGCTCTCCCCGTGGTCGGCGTACTCCTCGTACAGGGTGGTGAACTTGTCGTGCAGGGTGTTCATCGACCGTACGACCTGGGCGTACTCGTCGTTGCGGCCGGTGTAGCGGACCGGTTCGGCGCTCTCCGGCTCCTCCGCGAGGCGGGCGGCGCCGATGCGCAGGACGGCGAGCGGCTGGGTCAGGGTGCGGGCGACGGCGGTGGAGACGCCGACGGCGAGCAGGAAGCAGCCGCCGAGCAGGGCGATGGCCAGTTCGAGGGCGGTGACGTCGTCGTCGCGCAGCCCCTCCAGGCTGCGCACCTGGGCGGCGGAGAGGGCCGACTCGACGCTGCGCATCCGGTCGACGCGGGCCGAGAGCGCGGCTTCCAGCTTCTCGGGGGAGACCCGGCGCTCCGCCTCGGACAGCTCGGGGCGGTCGGTGAAGCGGGTGAGGTACTTCTCCGCGCTGTTGACCTCGGGGCCGGTGACGGTGGCGGCGAGCCGGTCGCGGGCGGTGGGGCTCGCGGCCAGGTCGAAGTCGGCGAGCGAGGCCAGTTCGCGTACGCGGGCCTGCTGGGCGGCGGCGCTCAGCTCGTCGCGCTCGCGGTCGGCCCGGCTGTCGCCCTCGTCCTGGGTCCGCACGGGCAGACCGGTGAAGGGGTCGGTCCGCGGGGCGGCGGGCTCCGTGCCGGGCACGGCGAGCGCCGCGAGGAGGAGCCCGCGCGTCGCGGAGGCCTGCTCGGCGGCGGCGCCGAGGGCGAGCGGGGCACGGGTGGCGTCGGCGGCGCGCGGCGGGGTCTTCTGGGCCAGCTCGGCGGCGATGCCGTGGAGCTTGGCGATGACGTCGGCGTACGCCTGGTGCGCCTGCCGGGCCGTGCCCTTGCCGCTGAGCGCGTCCCGGCGCAGGGCGGGGACGGTGGAGAGGTCGCGGCGCAGGGCGGCGGGGGCCGCGTCGTGGATCTCGTCGATCTGCTGGTCGACGCGGGTGGCGCGGGCCGCGCGGTTGCGCGCGCCCTCCCTGTCGTCCTCCTCACGGCCGTCGGCGATGTACGCGGTGACCGCGTCGCGCTCGTCGGCGAGGGAGTGGGCGAGGGTGACGGCCTGCTGGTTCAGCTCGGCGAGGGTGACCAGCCGCTGGGACTCGCTCAGGTCGGCGGAGGCGCCGAGGACGGCGGGCGCGCCCGCCGCCACGACGATGACGCCGACGACCGCTACTCCGGCGACCAGCCGGCTGCGGACGCGTACCCTCCGCTTGCCGCCGCCCGGTGCCGGTGGCGTCGCCCCGGACCCGTCGCGCGTCGTGCCTTCGCTCCGCGGCCGCTTCTTCTGCACCGGTGCTCGCAATCTTGACTCGTCCACCCTTGAAGCAGAGGTGACGCACGGTCACGTAGAGGGCGCCCCCGCTCCTGGTACGGCTTCCGACCATTCCAGCGCCGTCGAGGGGGAGGCGCGCATCAACCGCTCCGCCACTTGAACGAGTGAACATCCTCCTGAGTTGACGAACAAGTCTCCCCCGGTCCGTCCCTGACCATGCATCGGCTCCGGGGTGGAACTTCCGGTCCGGCTTTGGCAGGATGCCCGCCCGCACCCGGCGGGCGGCCCCGCCGCCGCCCCGCCCCGCCTCGTTGACCTGCTGTTATCGGCCAAGGGTCACCTCCGTACGGGACGTGCGGGGGCCTCGGGCGGGCCTCCGGCAGACTGAGGCCATGCGCATCGAACTGGCCACCGCCCCCGGCCGTCCCGAACGCCCCAACGAGGACTGGGTCTCCGCCGTCCTCCCCGCGTCGGGGCAGGGTGGTGCGCTCGTGCTGCTCGACGGCGTCACCCCGCCCGCGGAGGACCACGGGTGCGCGCACCCCGTCCCGTGGTTCACCGCGCGTCTGGGCGGCGCGCTGGTGGAGCTGTCCGGTGCGCGGCTTGATCTGGCCCTGCCCGAGGTGCTGGCCGAGGCCGTGTCCCGTACCGCCGACGCCCACCGGGCCACCTGTGACCTTTCTCACGTCCGTACGCCCCAGGCGACGGTGGCGCTGGCGCGGTGGGGCGAACACGAGATCGAGTACCTGGTGCTCTCCGACTCCGTGCTGCTGCTGGAGGCCCCGGACGGCACGGTCCGGGCGGTCCTCGACGACCGGCTGGACCGGCTGCCGCCGGGGTCGCTCGCCTCCGCGGCGATCGCCGACGCGACGGTGCGCAACAAGGAGGGCGGCTTCTTCACCGCCGCCGCCGACCCCTCGGTGGCGCTGCGCGCGGTGACCGGCCGCGAGCCCGTCTCCGGCGTACGGGCCCTCGCGGCGCTCACGGACGGGGCGGCCCGCTGGACGGAGGTGTTCGGGCAGGGCGACTGGCGGGACGCGCTGGGGGCGCTGCGCACGGCGGGGCCGCGGGGGCTGATCGACCGGGTGCGGGAGCTGGAGGACGCCGACGCGGGCGCCGGGCGCCCACGGCTGCGGCGCGCCAAGACGCACGACGACGCCACGGCGGTCCTGGTGGAGCTGTAGCGGTCAGCCCTCGGCGCGGGCGTTGAGCTGGCGCAGCAGCCGGGCCAGCTCGGCGACCTCGGCCCGGTCCCAGTCCGCCAGCTTGTGCACGTAGCGCCCCCGGCGGGCGTCCCGGACGCGGCGGAAGCGGGCCAGCCCCTCGTCGGTGAGGCGGACCAGCCAGGCGCGCCCGTCCGCCGGGTCGGGCTCACGGGTGACGAGGCCCAGGTCCTCCAGGGAGCGCAGTTGGCGGCTCACGGTGGCCTTGCCGACGCCGAAGTAGGCGGCCAGGTCGGTGGCGCGCTGCCGGCCCTCCGCCTCCAGTCGGGCGAGCAGGCCGTAGGCGGCGGGCTCCAGGTCGGGGTGGACCTCTCGGGCCATCTCGCCCGAGCTGGCCCGCGCCCGGCGCAGGAACACGGCCAGCTCGCGCTCAAGGGCCAGGAAAACGTGGTCCCCGCCTCCTTCGGCGGCCGTCCGCGCCTCCGGCCCGCCTTCGCTCCCGTGCACGTCAGCACCCCTCGTACGGTTTCCTGTCGGTGAAATTCTCCGCCGCGTTCACCCAACGCCGCAGTTGGGTCAGTATTTCGCAGGAGTAGACCAACGGCGGCTGCCCGACCCCCTTTCGCACCACGGGTCTACGTGCGTAGCGTTCCCCCTGGAGCGAGTGACATGGACACACCATGTGCACCGCGGGCGCCCGCGTGCCCGCCATGGGTCCGTGCGCTCCGGCACCGCGTTCCGCACGACGTCCCGACCCGCGCCCGGCACCGCACTCCCGCCGCTCCGCACCACCGGCACCGCCCCCCCTACGCCCCGGAGGCGCCCCCATGTCCGTCATACCCGCGACCAAGCGCAGATCCGCCCCGTCCCGTCTCCCCCGCCTGGCCGGCGCGGGGAGCCTGCTCGCCGCCCTGGCCCTGGTCCTGACCCTGCCCGGCGCGGCCGCCGCCGGCGCCGGTGACGCGCCGGCGCGCGGCACCGCCCGGATGGGCCAGGGCGTCGTCGAGCACGACGGGCAGGGCGGCCTGCCGCGCGAGTCCCGCGCCGTGCAGACCGAAGGCGTGGACGTCAGCAGCCACCAGGGCAACGTGGCCTGGCAGACCCTGTGGAACAGCGGAGTGAAGTGGGCCTACGTCAAGGCCACCGAGGGGACGTACTACAAGAACCCCTACTTCCCGCAGCAGTACAACGGCTCCTACAACGTGGGCATGATCCGCGGCGCGTACCACTTCGCCACCCCGAACACGACGAGCGGCGCGGCCCAGGCGCACTACTTCGTGGACAACGGGGGCGGCTGGTCGCGCGACGGGCGGACGCTGCCCGGCGTGCTCGACATCGAGTGGAACCCGTACGGCTCCCAGTGCTACGGGCTCAGCCAGGCGGCGATGGTGAACTGGATCCGGGACTTCACCACCACCTACCGGGCCCGCACCGGCCGGGACGCGGTGATCTACACCGCGACGAGCTGGTGGCGGGACTGCACCGGCAACAACGCGAGCTTCGGCTCCACCAACCCGCTGTGGGTGGCCCGGTACAACACCACGGTCGGCGAGCTGCCCGCGGGCTGGCCCGTCTACACGATGTGGCAGTACACCTCGTCCGGCCCGACGGTCGGCGACCACAACCGCTTCAACGGCGCCCTCGACCGCGTACGGGCGCTGGCCACCGGCTGAGCCGTCGCCGCCCGCCCCGCCCCGGTGCGCCCGCTTCGGGCCGCCGGGGCACCGCGCCCCACCGCACCGCACCCCCTATAAACTCCGTGTATACACAACACGTATAGTCCTCGGAGCACCGCACACCTGTGCGGAAGTCCCCGCCCCGAGGAGTGTGGTCCGTCGTGTCCGAGAAGATGCCGTCGCCCGGCAAGTGGTTGACCGCGGCGCTGGTGACAGCGCTCACACTGACCCTGGGCGGCTGCTCGATGGAGACGACCGCCCCCGCCTCGGCCCGCGGAGAGGCGGCCGCCGACGCCAAGGGCTCGTTCGGGCCCGTGGACTGCCGCAAGGCCAAGTGCATCGCGTTGACGTTCGACGCCGGGCCCGGCGCGTACACGCCGAAGCTGCTGGACGTCCTCAAGGAGAAGAAGGTGCACGCCACCTTCTTCCTGCTGGGCAAGCACCACGTCGTCGAACACCCCGAGATGGTGCGGCGCCTGGAGGACGAGGGGCACGAGGTCGCCAACCACACCTGGACGCACAAGATCCTCACCGACCAGGAGCCGGACGAGATACGGGCCGAGCTGGAGAAGACCCAGTCGGCGATCGAGAAGATCACCGGCAAGAAGCCCCGGCTGATGCGCCCGCCGCAGGGCCGCACCGACGACGAGGTCTCCCGGATCAGCAAGGAGCTGGGGCTCTCGCAGGTCCTGTGGAACGCCACCGCCAAGGACTACTCCACGAACGACTCGGCCCTGATCCGCAAGCGCATCCTGGACCAGGCGACCAAGGACGGCATCATCCTGCTCCACGACATCTACAAGGGCACCGTGCCCGCCGTGCCGGGCATCATCGACGCGCTCCACGAGGACGGGTACACCTTCGTCACCGTCCCCGAGCTGATGGCCCCGGCCGAGCCGCAGCCGGGCACGATCTACCGCCCCTGACCCGCCGGTCCCCCTCGGCACCGGACCCGGACGGACCGTAGCCTCGGGAACGCGGACGGCCCGCACCCGACGACGCGGGGGCGGGCCGTCCGGGCCGGTCGCTCAGGACCGGCCGTCCGGGTCCGGCCGCTCAGGCCGCGGCCGGGGTCCTCTCCTCCGCCGGAGCCGAGGCCGGGGCTCCGGCCGTGGCCGGGGCGAGGGCGATCTCCAGCACCTGGCGGACGTCGGTGACCGGGCGGACGTCCAGCTTCTCCAGCACCTCGGCCGGGACGTCGTCCAGATCGGCCTCGTTGCGCTGGGGGATCACCACCGTGGTGACGCCCGCGCGGTGCGCGGCCAGCAGCTTCTGCTTCAGGCCGCCGATCGGCAGGACCCGCCCGGTCAGCGACACCTCGCCGGTCATCGCCACGTCCGTGCGGACCAGCCGCCCGGAGAGCAGCGAGGCCAGCGCGGTCGTCAGGGTGATGCCGGCGCTGGGGCCGTCCTTGGGGACCGCGCCCGCGGGGAAGTGGATGTGCACGCCCCGGTCCTTCAGGTCGGCCACCGGCAGCTCCAGCTCCGCGCCGTGCGACCGCAGGAAGCTCAGCGCGATCTGCGCCGACTCCTTCATGACGTCCCCGAGCTGCCCGGTCAGGGTCAGCCCGGCGGCCCCGGTCTCCGGGTCGGCCAACGACGCCTCCACGAAGAGGACGTCGCCGCCCGCCCCGGTCACCGCGAGCCCGGTGGCCACGCCCGGCACCGCGGTGCGGCGCTCGGCCGGGTCCTGGGCGGACTCGGGCACGTGGTGCGGGCGGCCGATCAGACCGCGCAGGTCGCCCTCGACCACCGTGAACGGCAGCTCGCGGTCGCCCAGCTCGTGCTCGGCCGCGATCTTGCGGAGCAGTCGCGCGACGGACCTCTCCAGGTTCCGCACCCCGGCCTCACGGGTGTACTCGCCGGCCAGCTTGCGCAGCGCCGACTCCTCCAGGACGACCTCGTCCTGCTCCAGACCGGCCCGCTCACGCTGGCGCGGCACCAGGTGGTCGCGCGCGATGACGACCTTCTCGTCCTCGGTGTAGCCGTCGAGGCGGACCAGCTCCATGCGGTCGCGGAGGGCCTCGGGGATGGCTTCGAGCACGTTGGCGGTGGCCAGGAAGACGACGTCGCTGAGGTCCAGCTCGACTTCCAGGTAGTGGTCGCGGAAGGTGTGGTTCTGCGCCGGGTCGAGGACTTCGAGGAGGGCCGCGGCCGGGTCGCCCCGGAAGTCGGAGCCGACCTTGTCGATCTCGTCGAGCAGGACGACCGGGTTCATCGAGCCGGCCTCCTTGATCGCCCGCACGATGCGACCGGGGAGCGCGCCCACGTACGTACGCCGGTGGCCGCGGATCTCCGCCTCGTCCCGTACGCCGCCGAGCGCGACGCGGACGAACGAACGGCCCATGGCGTGCGCGACGGACTCCCCGAGCGAGGTCTTGCCGACGCCGGGCGGGCCGACCAGGGCCAGCACCGCGCCGCCGCGTCGCCCGCCGACGACGCCCAGGCCCCGGTCGGCGCGCCGCTTGCGCACCGCGAGGTACTCGGTGATGCGCTCCTTCACGTCCGCGAGCCCGGCGTGCTCGGCGTCCAGGACCTCCCGCGCGCCGCGGATGTCGTAGGAGTCCTCGGTCCGCTCGTTCCAGGGCAGCTCGAGGACGGTGTCCAGCCAGGTGCGGATCCAGGAGCCCTCGGGCGACTGGTCGCTGGCGCGCTCCAGCTTCTCGACCTCCTTGAGCGCGGCCGCGCGGACGTGCTCGGGGAGGTCGGCGGCCTCGACGCGGGCCCGGTAGTCGTCGGACTCGTCCTCCGGGTCGCCGTTCAGCTCGGACAGCTCCTTGCGGACGGCGTCGAGCTGGCGGCGCAGCAGGAACTCGCGCTGCTGCTTGTCGACGCCCTCCTGGACGTCCTTGGCGATGGACTCGGCGACGTCCTGCTCGGCCAGGTGCTCGCCGAGCCACTGGACGGCGAGCTTCAGCCGGGCGACGGGCTCGGCGGTCTCCAGGAGCTGGACCTTCTGCGCGGTGGTCAGGAACGGCGAGTACCCGGAGTTGTCCGCGAGGGCGGAGACGTCCTCGATCTGCTGGACGCGGTCCACGACCTGCCAGGCGCCGCGCTTCTTCAGCCAGGTGGTGGCGAGCGCCTTGTACTCCCTGACGAGCTCGGCGACGGCGCCGGGCAGGGGGTCGGGGGCGGCGGTGTCGACCACGACGCCCTCGACCCAGAGCGCCCGGCCGGGCCCGCTGGTCCCGGCGCCGATGCGGACCCGGTCGCGGGCGCGGATGAGCGCGCCCGGATCGCCGTCGACGAGGCGTCCGACCTGCTCGACGGTGCCGAGGACGCCCGTCCCCGTGTACGTCCCGTCGATCCGCGGCACCAGCAGCACCTCGGGCTTGCCGCCGCCGGAGCGGGCGGCGGCCTGCGCCGCCTCGACGGCGGCGCGCACCTCGGCGTCCGACAGGTCGAGCGGCACCACCATGCCGGGCAGCACGACCTCGTCGTCGAGCGGCAGCACGGGCAGGTCGATCGGTGTGGACGCCTGGGACTCGTGAGTCATGATCTCCCCTTCGGCAGGCAAGTTGAGCTATGTGGACTCAATGCTCCTGAGCGGCCGGATGTTCCCCGACGCATGTTCGCTCTCAGCGATCAGCCGGGCCGCCGCGCCGGGAGCCCTCGGCACGGCGCACGCGCCGGTCGGCCGCGCGGCAGCCGGGTCGGCGCGGGAACCGGCCGGCCGGGGGGCGGATCGGCGGAAGGCGCTGGCTTCGGCACGGGCGGCGGGACAGGATGTGCGGGCACCGACCGTTCCGCCCGGAGACCGGAGAGCCCAGCCATGTCCGCCGCCCTGTCCGCCCCCCGCCCGACCCCCTCGCCGTCCGCGGCCGACCGCCCCGTCACCCTGGACCGGCGCGACGGCCCGTTCGGCGAGGTCGTGCTGCGGGAACGCGGGGAGCACTTCGAGATCATCGCCAACGGCTGCTTCCTGATGGACACCTCCGACGGGCGCTCGGAGCGGCTGCTGGTCGACGCCGCGCTGGCCGCGCTGCCCGCGGGGCGGACGGACCCCTCGGTGCTGATCGGCGGCCTGGGCGTCGGCTTCTCGCTGGTGCGGGCCGCCGAGGAGGCGCGCTGGGGGCGGATCACGGTCGTGGAGCGGGAACAGGCGATCGTGGACTGGCACCGGGGCGGGCCGCTGGAGCGGATCTCCGGGGCCGCGCTCGCCGACCCCCGTACGGAGGTGCTGCGCACGGACCTGGTGGCCCACCTCCGTACGGCCACGGAGCGTTACGACGCCCTCTGCCTGGACATCGACAACGGGCCCGACTGGACCGTCACGGAGGACAACGGCAGCCTCTACTCCCCCGCCGGCCTGGCGTGCTGCCTCGACCGGCTGACCCCCGGCGGCGTCCTCGCCGTCTGGTCCGCGCAGCCGTCGCCGGCCTTCGAGGAAGCACTGCGGAATGCCGGGTTCAGCAGGGTTCGGACCGAAGAGGTGGCCGTTGCCCGAGGTGTGCCGGACGTGGTCCATCTCGCGCTCCGGCCCGCTTGAGGGGCCCTTTCCGGGCCCGCTCCCGAGCACCGGTGCGGGCCAACCGGCACAAGGCCGACGATCCGCCCGCCGGACGCCCTCGTCCCGGCGCCGGAGGAACACCCTGCGTAGCCGGAAGCCCTCCGCTGCCTTTACGCTGCTGAGCGGCACACGCGATCACTGACGTATACACGAGCGAAGACCGTGCCTTTCGGAGGAATGGCCTCCGTGAGAACGGGCAGGGGCGGGGCGATGGAACAGACACACACCACCCACAACGGCGTCGCGGCCACCCCCGGAGCCCAGCGCCGGGTGCTGGTGGTCGAGGACGACGCCACGATCGTGGAGGCCATTTCCGCCCGGCTGCGGGCGGAGGGCTTTCTGGTGCAGACCGCGCTGGACGGCCCGGCGGCCGTGGACGCGGCCGAGGCGTGGCAACCCGATCTGATGGTGCTCGACATCATGCTTCCCGGCTTCGACGGGCTGGAGGTCTGCCGCCGGGTGCAGGCGCAGCGCCCGGTGCCGGTGCTGATGCTGACGGCGCGGGACGACGAGACGGACATGCTCGTCGGGCTCGGCGTCGGCGCCGACGACTACATGACCAAGCCGTTCTCCATGCGGGAGCTGGCCGCCCGCGTCCATGTGCTGCTGCGCCGGGTGGAGCGGGCCGCGCTGGCCGCCGTCACGCCGCGCAGCGGCATACTGCGCCTGGGCGAGCTGGAGATCGACCACGCCCAGCGCCGGGTCCGGGTGCGCACGGAGGACGTCCACCTGACGCCGACCGAGTTCGACCTGCTGGTCTGCCTCGCCAACACCCCGCGCGCGGTGCTCTCGCGGGAGCAGTTGCTGGCGGAGGTGTGGGACTGGGCCGACGCCTCGGGGACCCGTACGGTCGACAGCCACATCAAGGCGCTCCGCCGGAAGATCGGCGCCGAGCGCATCCGCACCGTGCACGGTGTGGGGTACGCCCTGGAGACCCCCGCGCCATGACCCGGCCGGGGTCCGGGCTGCGGCCCTTCTCGATCAAGGCCAAGCTCGGCACGCTCGTGGTGGTCTCGGTGTTCATCACCACGGGGCTGCTGATCGTCGCGCTGCGGACGCGGACGGAGTTCCGCTTCATCACGGTGTTCTCGGTGATCGCCACGCTGCTGATCACCCAGTTCGTGGCGCACGGGCTGACCGCGCCGCTGGACGAGATGAGGGCGGTGGCCCGGTCCATCTCGCACGGCGACTACACGCGCCGGGTGAGCGGCGCCGGGCGGCGGGACGAGCTGGGCGACCTGGCCCAGACGATCAACCGCATGGCGGACGACCTGGAGGCGGAGGACCGGCACCGCAAGGAGCTGGTCGCCAACGTCAGCCATGAGCTGCGCACCCCCATCGCGGCGTTGAGAGCCGTGCTGGAGAACGTGGTGGACGGGGTGTCCGCCGCCGACCCCGAGACGATGCGCACGGCGCTGAAGCAGACGGAGCGGCTCGGCCGGCTGGTGGAGACGCTGCTGGACCTGTCGCGGCTGGACAACGGGGTGGTGACGCTCAAGGCCCGCCGCTTCGAGGTGTGGCCGTACCTCTCGGGCGTCCTGAAGGAGGCCAACCTCGCCTCCTCGCAGCGCCCCCTGTCGTCGGGCTCGGGCAACCACTCCCGTACGGACGTCCATCTGCACCTGGACGTCTCGCCGCCGGAGCTGACCGCGTACGCGGACGCCGAGCGGCTCCACCAGGTGGTCGCCAACCTCATCGACAACGCGGTCAAGCACAGCCCGCCGCACGGCCGGGTCACCGTGCTGGCGCGGCGGGGGGCGCACTCCGAGTCGCTGGTGCTGGAGGTGATCGACGAGGGGCCGGGCATTCCGGAGGCGGAGCGCCACCGGGTGTTCGAGCGGTTCAACCGGGGGCAGGCGCCCTCCCCGCACGGGCCGGGCAGCGACGGCGGCACGGGGTTGGGGCTGGCGATCGCCCGCTGGGCGGTGGATCTGCACGGCGGCCGGATCAGAGTGGCCGAATCCGAGCGGGGCTGCCGCATCCAGGTCACCCTTCCGGGTGCTTCCGAGCCGCGCGGTTGACGATGCGGTTGACATAGGGTTCGAAGGGGAGGAAGACGTTCGACGTCTTTCTCCGAAGGGGATCTCCCGAGGTCGCGGCCAGCGGGCCGCGACCGTGGTCCCGCGTACCGAAGTGCAGCGGAACCTCGCTTGTTTCCCGCCATTTCACGCACCGAAACCCGTGCTCCGATGTGATGTGCACGACGAAGCACCGGCCCGGTCTGCACGGAACGGTTGGGGGGGCGTAGCCTTGATTTCCGCTGTCCATCACCTTGTGAAGCGGAAGAGGGCGGTTGCCGCCGTGTCGTCTCAGTCCCCCAGTAACTCAAGCGTCTCGACCGACCAAGCCGGCTCGGGCATCAACCCGGCCGCCGCGTTCGGCGCCAACGAATGGCTCGTCGACGAGATCTACCAGCAGTACCTCCAGGACCCCAGTTCGGTCGATCGCGCCTGGTGGGACTTCTTCGCCGACTACAAGCCGGGCGCGTCCGGCACGGCGGACAAGCCCGCTCCGGGCGCCGCGGCCCCGGTGACCGAGGCCCCGGCCTCCGCCGCCCCGGCACAGGCCCCCGCCGAAGCCCCGGCGAAGGCGGAGGCCCCGGCCAAGCCCGCCCCCGCCGCCGAGGCGAAGGCGGCCCCGACCGAGGCGAAGGCGGCCCCCGCCCCGGCCCCGGCCCCGGCGAAGCCCGCCGCGGCCAAGCCCGCCGCCGCGCCCGCCAAGGCGGACGCCGCGACCGAGGCCCCCGCCGGCCCCGAGTACGTGACGCTGCGCGGCCCCTCGGCCGCCGTCGCGAAGAACATGAACGCCTCCCTGGAGCTGCCGACGGCCACGTCCGTCCGCGCGGTCCCGGTGAAGCTGCTCTTCGACAACCGCATCGTCATCAACAACCACCTCAAGCGCGCCCGCGGCGGGAAGATCTCCTTCACCCACCTCATCGGGTACGCGATGGTGCAGGCCCTCAAGGCCATGCCGTCGATGAACCACTCCTTCGCGGAGAAGGACGGCAAGCCGACGCTGGTCAAGCCGGAGCACGTCAACCTCGGCCTCGCCATCGACCTGGTGAAGCCGAACGGCGACCGCCAGCTCGTCGTCGCGGCCATCAAGAAGGCCGAGACGCTCAACTTCTTCGAGTTCTGGCAGGCGTACGAGGACATCGTCCGGCGCGCCCGCATCGGCAAGCTCGGCATGGACGACTTCACCGGCGTCACCGCCTCGCTGACCAACCCCGGCGGCATCGGCACCGTCCACTCGGTGCCCCGCCTGATGCCCGGTCAGGGCCTCATCATGGGCGTCGGCGCGATGGACTACCCGGCGGAGTTCCAGGGCACCTCGCAGGACACCCTGAACAAGCTGGGCATCTCGAAGGTCATGACGCTGACCTCGACCTACGACCACCGGGTCATCCAGGGCGCCGCCTCGGGCGAGTTCCTGCGGGTCGTCTCCCAGCTCCTGCTGGGCGAGGACGAGTTCTACGACGAGATCTTCAAGGCGCTGCGCATCCCCTACGAGCCGGTCCGCTGGCTCAAGGACATCGACGCCTCGCACGACGACGACGTCACCAAGGCCGCGCGGGTCTTCGAGCTGATCCACTCCTACCGGGTCCGCGGCCACGTCATGGCCGACACCGACCCGCTGGAGTACCACCAGCGCAAGCACCCCGACCTGGACATCACCGAGCACGGCCTCACCCTGTGGGACCTGGAGCGGGAGTTCGCGGTCGGCGGGTTCGCCGGCAAGACGATGATGAAGCTCCGCGACATCCTCGGCGTGCTCCGCGAGTCGTACTGCCGCACCACCGGCATCGAGTTCATGCACATCCAGGACCCGAAGCAGCGCAAGTGGCTCCAGGACCGGGTGGAGCGCCCGCGCCCCAAGCCCGAGCGCGAGGAGCAGCTGCGCATCCTGCGCCGGCTGAACGCGGCCGAGGCGTTCGAGACGTTCCTGCAGACCAAGTACGTCGGGCAGAAGCGGTTCTCGCTGGAGGGCGGCGAGTCCGTCATCCCGCTGCTCGACGCGGTCATCGACTCCGCCGCCGAGGCCCGCCTCGACGAGGTCGTCATCGGCATGGCCCACCGCGGCCGCCTGAACGTGCTGGCGAACATCGTCGGCAAGTCGTACGCGCAGATCTTCCGCGAGTTCGAGGGCAACCTCGACCCGCGCTCCATGCACGGCTCCGGCGACGTCAAGTACCACCTGGGCGCCGAGGGCACCTTCACCGGTCTGGACGGCGAGCAGATCAAGGTCTCGCTGGCCGCCAACCCCTCGCACCTGGAGGCGGTCGACCCGGTCCTGGAGGGCATCGCCCGCGCCAAGCAGGACATCATCAACAAGGGCGGCACGGACTTCACGGTCCTGCCGATCGCGCTCCACGGCGACGCGGCCTTCGCGGGCCAGGGCGTCGTCGCCGAGACGCTGAACATGTCGCAGCTCCGCGGCTACCGCACCGGCGGCACCGTGCACGTGGTGATCAACAACCAGGTCGGCTTCACCGCCGCCCCGGAGTCCTCGCGCTCCTCGATGTACGCCACCGACGTGGCGCGCATGATCGAGGCGCCGATCATCCACGTCAACGGCGACGACCCGGAGGCCGTGGTCCGCGTGGCGCGGCTCGCCTTCGAGTTCCGCCAGGCGTTCAACAAGGACGTCGTGATCGACCTCATCTGCTACCGCCGCCGCGGCCACAACGAGGGCGACAACCCCGAGTTCACCAACCCGCAGATGTACACCCTGATCGACAAGAAGCGCTCGGTGCGCAAGCTCTACACCGAGTCGCTCATCGGCCGCGGCGACATCACGCTGGAAGAGGCCGAGCAGGCGCTCCAGGACTTCCAGGGCCAGTTGGAGAAGGTCTTCGCCGAGGTGCGCGAGGCCACGTCGCAGCCGGCCGCCCCGCACGTGCCCGAGCCGCAGGCCGCCTTCCCGGTGGCCGTGGAGACGGCGGTCTCCGCCGAGGTCGTCAAGCGGATCGCCGAGTCCCAGGTCAACATCCCCGAGTCGATCACCGTCCACCCGCGCCTGATGCCGCAGATGCAGCGCCGCGCGGCCTCGGTGGAGAACGGCACGATCGACTGGGGCATGGGCGAGACGCTGGCCATCGGCTCGCTGCTGATGGAGGGCACCCCCGTCCGGCTCGCCGGGCAGGACACCCGCCGCGGCACGTTCGGCCAGCGCCACGCGGTCCTGGTCGACCAGGTCACCGGCGAGGACTACACCCCGCTGCTGTACCTGACCGAGGACCAGGCCCGGTACAACGTCTACGACTCGCTGCTCTCGGAGTACGCGGCGATGGGCTTCGAGTACGGCTACTCCCTGGCCCGTCCGGAGTCGCTGGTCATCTGGGAGGCCCAGTTCGGCGACTTCGTCAACGGCGCGCAGACCGTCGTGGACGAGTTCATCTCCTCGGCCGAGCAGAAGTGGGGCCAGACCTCCGGCGTCACGCTGCTGCTGCCGCACGGCTACGAGGGCCAGGGCCCGGACCACAGCTCCGCGCGCCCCGAGCGCTTCCTGCAGATGTGCGCGCAGGACAACATGACCGTCGCCATGCCGACCCTCCCGTCGAACTACTTCCACCTGCTGCGCTGGCAGGTGCACAACCCGCACCACAAGCCGCTCATCGTCTTCACCCCGAAGTCGATGCTGCGTCTGAAGGCCGCGGCGTCGACGATCGAGGAGTTCACCACCGGCGGCTTCCGCCCGGTGATCGGCGACTCGACGGTCAAGGCCGAGAACGTCCGCAAGGTCGTCTTCTGCGCGGGCAAGCTCTTCTACGACCTGGACGCCGAGCGCGAGAAGCGGGGCGACACGGAGACCGCGATCATCCGGCTGGAGCGGCTGTACCCGCTGCCGGGCGCGGAGATCCAGGCCGAGATCGCGAAGTACCCGAACGCCGAGAAGTACCTCTGGGCCCAGGAGGAGCCGGCCAACCAGGGTGCGTGGCCGTTCATCGCGCTCAACCTGATCGACCACCTGGACCTCGCGGTCGGCGCGGACGTGCCGCACGGCGAGCGCCTGCGCCGCATCTCGCGGCCGCACGGCTCGTCCCCGGCGGTCGGCTCGGCCAAGCGCCACCAGGCGGAGCAGACGCAGCTCGTCGACGAGGTCTTCGAGGCCTGAGGACCGCTGCCGCACCGCCGCCGGGGACCCGGTTCCGCGCTCCGCGCGGGGCCGGGTCCCCGGCGTTCGGGGCCTCGTTATCCTGGGCGCATGTACTTCACGGACCGTGGCATCGAGGAACTGGAGAAGCGGCGCGGCGAGGAGGAGGTCACCTTCGAGTGGCTCGCCGAGCAGTTGCGGACGTTCGTCGACCTCAACCCCGACTTCGAGGTGCCGGTCGAGCGCCTGGCGACCTGGCTGGCCCGGCTGGACGACGAGGACGACGAGGACGCCTGACGGTGTGAGGGGGGGGGGGGGGGGGCCGCGGCCCCCCCCCCCACCCCCCCCCGCCCCCCCCCCCTCCCCCCCCCCCCCCGGCCCGTGGTGCCCTAGCCCCAAGC
>NZ_JBVJCD010000026.1:0-5833 GCF_055588985.1 Streptomyces sp. NPDC041970 | reverse complement strand
GGGCGGGGGGAGGAGAGAGGGAGAAGGGAATGGCGGGTGGGGGGGGGGGGGTGGGGTGGCCACCGCGCCCCCCCCACACGTCTCCTCGTGCCCGCCCGGTCTCCACGCCGTCCCTGGCCCGGTGGTACGCGAGCCCGAGCGCGCCCTGCGCCAGCAGCAGCGCCCCGGTCGCGGTCCAGCCCCCGCTGCGGCGGCGGACGCCCCACACCAGGATCGGGAGCCCGGCCGCGAGCTGGGCGGCGGACAGGGCGCGGGCGCGGGGCCCGCGCACCCATGGGCCGAGCCTGCCGCTCTCGACCGCGTCGAGTTCGACGCGTACGGCGTCGCGCCACCCCGCCCACGTGATCCGCTCCACGCCGGGCCGCGCGTCGAGGGCGGCGTGCAGCCGGTCCGCGCCCCCGCCGGGCTCCAGGCCCGTCGGCAGGGCCAGCCCGGTGCGGGTGAGCACGGCGAGCAGCCCGCGCAGCCGGGTGTCGGCCCGCGCCTCGGGGTCGGGGCGGGTCAGCCCCTCCAGCACCTGCACGTCGAGGACCGGGTCGAGGCCGAGCCGGGCCGCGAAGGTGCGCATGGCCTCTTCCTCGCCCGCCGGGGTGCCGTCGGCGAGCCAGACGTAGCCCACGGGGCGGCGGAAGCCGGTCGCCAGGGTGCAGCCGGCGCGGTCGGCGTCCCACCACAGGGCGAGGACCGGCCAGGTGGAGCCCACGGCGAGCGCGGCCGCCCACCCGGCGACGACCTGGTCCACCGGCTCGGCCCCGCGGCCCGCCGGCCCGCCGCGCCAGGGCCTGCCCTCCGGCACGAGCACGCTCCACTCCTCCCCGGCGCGGGTCAGCAG
This sequence comes from Streptomyces sp. NPDC041970, assembly GCF_055588985.1. Taxonomy (NCBI): domain Bacteria; kingdom Bacillati; phylum Actinomycetota; class Actinomycetes; order Kitasatosporales; family Streptomycetaceae; genus Streptomyces; species Streptomyces sp. NPDC041970. The sequence goes on along the minus strand of NZ_JBVJCD010000026.1, from coordinate 5,001 downwards.
CAGCGGCTCGCGCAGCAGGCGGGCGAGGGGCCGCACGGTCGCGGGGTCGGCCCGGCACAGCAGGAGCGCTCCCGTGGATGTCGCGTTCATAGCCCTCACGCTAGGGCACTATGCACCGGTTCGGCAGGGTCACCACTCCCTTGCCCCGCCTTCCGGCGACCTTGACTTCCTCCGACCGCGATATATCGTGTCTTTCGTAAGGACGCGATATGTTGCGTCATCGCGCTCTCGGGAGGTTTCACCCATGCCTGTGTCGACGTGGACCGTCAGCGAGCCGGGGGAGCTGGCCTTCGACGATCCGGTGACGGCGGTGAGCGTGCGCCTGGTCGACGGCACGGTCAACGTGGTGGGGAGCGACGAGCCGGGAGCCCGGTTGGAGGTCTCCGCGGTCGAGGGCCCGCCGCTGGTCGTGAGCCTGGAGGACGGCCGCCTCACCGTGGCCTACGAGGACCTGCCCTGGCAGGACTTCCTGCGCGCGTTCGTCTCGCGCAGCCGCCACCGCAGCGCGGTGGTCTCCCTGGTGGTGCCCGCCGCGTCGTCGGTGGAGGTCGGCGTGGTCGGCGCCGGGGCCGTCGTCTCCAACATCGGCGGGCGTACGGAGATCCGGAGCGTCACCGGCGACGCCACGCTCGTCGGGCTGACCGGCCCGGTGCGCGGGCACACCGTCTCGGGCGCCCTGGAGGCCCAGGGCGTCACCGGGGAGCTGCGCTTCCACTCCGTCTCGGGCGGCCTGACGGTGATCGACGGGGCGGGGGACTCGGTGCGGGCGGATTCGGTCAGCGGCGACATGGTCCTGGACCTCGCCCCCGCCGACAGGCCCGCGGACGTCTGGCTGACCACGGTCACCGGGGAGATCGCGGTCCGGCTGCCGCACCCGGTGGACACCAGGGTCGAGGCGAACACCGCGACGGGGTCCGTCTCCAACGCCTTCGAGGAGCTGCGGGTCGGGGGGCAGTTGAGCGCGAAGAAGATCACCGGCGCGCTGGGGGCCGGGAAGGGGGCCCTGCGGGTGACGACCGTGTCCGGTTCGATCGCCCTACTGCGCAGGCCGCCCGTCGAGGACGCCGCGCCCACCGCCGAACCGACCGGAAAGGTTCTCTGACATGCCCCCCGTTTTCGCCCACGGCCGTCTGCGCCTGTATCTGCTCAAGCTGCTCGACGAGGCGCCCCGCCACGGCTACGAGGTGATCCGCCTGCTGGAGGAGCGCTTCCAGGGCCTGTACGCCCCCTCGGCGGGCACCGTCTACCCTCGGCTGGCCAAGCTGGAGGCCGAGGGCCTGGTCACCCACGCCACCGAGGGCGGCCGCAAGGTCTACTCCATCACCGACGCCGGGCGCGCCGAGCTGGCGGACCGCAGCGGCGAACTGGCCGACCTGGAGCTGGAGATCCGCGACTCCGTCGCCGAGCTGGCCGCCGAGATCCGCGACGACGTGCGCGGCGCGGCGGGCCGGCTGCGCAGCGACATGCGGGCCGCCGCCTCCGCGTCGAAGCACAACGGCGGGGACGGAGGGAAGGGCGGCGGCCCGTCCTCCCCCTTCGGCGACTTCTCCGCCCTGGGCGACTTCGCCGACGGCGAGGCGTGGCGCTCCGCGAAGGAGGAGCTGCGCCGGGCCGGACAGGAGTGGAAGGAGCAGGCCCGCCGGGCGAAGGACGAGTCCCGGCGCGCCCGCGAGGAGGCCCAGCGGGCCCGCCGCCAGGCCGAGGAGGCCCATGAGCGGGCACGGGAGCAGATGCTGAACGCCGCCCGCCAGGTGCAGGAGCACTTCGCCCGCGGCGACTGGCCCGCCGGGGTGCGGGAGGGACTGGCGGAGATCACCGGGCAGCTCGGCGGCTTCGCCCGTACGGGGCTGTGGCCCCCGTCCGGCAAGCCCGGCGCCGAGTCCGGCGCACCCGGCGGCCGGGAAGCCTCCGCCCCCGAGGCGGCTCCGGGTGCCGACTGGGCCGCGGACGCACCGCTCACGGGCGACCCGGCGCGCGACCTGGACCGGCTGCTGGACCGCTTCCGCGACGGCGTCCGCGACGCGGCCCGCGACCACGGGGTCACCGAGGACCAGGTGGCCGAGGCCCGTCGCCACCTGGGCGCGGCGGCGGCGCGGATCGAGGCGCTGCTGACGGCGGGGGACCGGACGGGCTGAGGCCGACGGCGGCGGGGCGGGTCCGGCCGGTTCGGCCCGCCCCGCCGCCCGGCGTTCACCCGGCCTCGGCGCGCCCCTCCGCGTCGGCCTCGGGGCCGTACAGCGCGCGGCGCACCGCCCCGTAGGCGGCCCCGTGCTCGGCGAGGACGTCGGCGACGGTTCCGGGCGTCGCGATGAGGGCGAGGAGCAGGTGCTCCCCGCCGATGAACCGGTCGCCGCGCCCCAGGGCGACCCGCAGGGACTTCTCCAGGACGCCCTTCGCGCCCGGCGTGAAGGGGCGGTGCCCCGACCACCACCGGCGGTTGGTCCGGTCCGCGTCGAGCGCGCCCTCGCCGTGGGTCCCCTCGACGCGGGAGACGATGGCGCCGACGTCGATGCCGAGCCCGGCGAGGGCGTCGGTGTCGGCCTTCGTCAGCCCGCCCCGGCGGCGGGCCTCGGCGAAGGAGGCTTCCAGTGCGGCGCGGCGGCGGGTGAGTCCGAGGGCGTCCAGTGCGCGGGACGCCCGGTCGCCCTCCTGCTCCAGCAGGGCGAGGAACAGATGCTCCTCGGTGACGGAGGAGGCCCCGACGCGCTCCGCGTGGGCCGAGGCCCCCTTGACGGCCGCGCGGGCTTCTCGGGTGAAACGTTCGAACATCAGCGCCTCCCGTACTTCTTGTGCACGGCCTGCCGGCTGACGCCCAGCTCGGCGGCGATCTCCTGCCACGACCAGCCCTGGACGCGGGCACTTCTCACCTGGACGGCTTCGAGCTGCTCCAGCAGCCGCCGCAGCGCGGCCACCGCCCGCAACCCCACACGCGGGTCGCGGTCGCCGGCGCGTGCGGCCAGATCCGTTGCTTCGGTCATGCCGTCAACTTACATTGACACGCCCCGCCGGTCAACCAAAGTTGACATCGTCGTCCGCGAGGCGGGCGTGCCGTTCGACGTCGTACCGGACGTCGCCGTAGCGCAGCTTGGCCCGCTCGATCCCCTCGGGCGCGAAGCCGGACCGGACCGCGACCCGGCAGGAGGCGGGGTTGTCGGTGCGGTGGGCCAGCTCCAGCCGGTGGAGGCCGAGTTCGCCGAACGCCCACCGCGCCAGCGCCCGCACCCCGGCGGGGGCGACGCCCCGGCCGCGCGCCGCCCCGGTGGTCCAGTAGGAGATCCAGCCGGTGTCGTGGACGCGGTTGACGGGGCGGACGGCCACGCCCCCCAGCGGATCGCCCGCCTCCCTCACGACGGCCCAGGCGTAACCGGTCCCGGCGCCCCACTCGCGCCTGCGGTCCGCGATGTAGGCCAGCGCCCCGTCCCGGTCGGCGACGGGCCGGTCGCTCTGGCGGTCCATCCCGGCCGAGGCGAAGGCGCACAGGACTGCGGGGGCGTCGGCGTCGCGCCAGGGGCGCAGCAGAAAGCCTTCAGGGGCGGTCAGTTCGTCCATACGGGCCAGCCTCCCGCACCGTCACCACGATCTCCGCGCCGGCCCGCGCCACCACCGTCAGCCGCCCGCCGCGCGGGGCCGCCCCGAGCACGCGGGCGGGCCCGGTGACGCCGACGCGCCAGCCCCGGACCGAGGGCGGCAGCGAGAGTTCCGTGACGCCGGGGCGGGCGGCCGCCCGGTAGGCGAGGCGGTAGGTGCGGGCGGCCCCGTCGTACCGGGCGGAGCGGACCGCGCCCGCGACGGCCGGGGCGTACGGGGTCGCCGTCCGCTCCTTGTTCGTACGGAAGCGGCCGTGCTCGTCGACCGCGCAGTAGCCGCCGCCGTAGCACCAGACGTACCCGGCCCAGCCGGAGCTGTAGCGGTCCAGGGAGGCGACGGCCTCGCGGTAGAAGCGGCCCATGTTCGGCAGGGCGTTGTTCAGCGGCCCCCACTCCCCGACGACCACCGGCAGGCGGTGCTCGGCCGGGTAGGCGGTGACGGCGGCCTCGTACGCCTCGATCCATCCGGCGGCCGGGTCGTAGTCCGCGCCGGCCTCCATGGCGGTGTTGTAGAAGTGCGGGGCGTACACGGTCCGGGCGTCCCCCACGCGGCCGAGTCCGGTGGGCACGCCCTCCCCGACGATCGGGGTCGGCTCGACGAAGAGCCAGGTGTCGCGGTCCACGGCGCGGACGGCGCGGGCCAGGCGGTTGTACATCGGGGTGAGGTGCTCGGCCTCGATCCGACGGGCGGCGGTGGGCAGGTCCTCGCCCCGGCGCAGCTCCCCCATCGGCTCGTTGATCAGGTCGTAGCCGAGGACGGCCGGGTGGCCGCCGAAGCGCGCGGCGAGGACCTGCCAGGCGTCGGCCTGGGCGCGTCGCAGGTCGGGGTCCTCGTAGAGGTGGGTGAAGGCCCGTTGCACGGCCGGTTCGAAGTACTCGGCGAACCAGTCGTCGGGGTGCGGGGTGAACGGCAGGCCGTCGGTCCTGGTGGCCCAGGCGGGGATGCCCCGGTGGCCGAAGGCGGGCCCGAAGACGTCCTGGTGCGCGTCGATGAGGACGTGGACGCGGTGGTCGCGCGCCCAGTCCAGGATGCGTTCGATCCGGCGCAGGTACCGCTCGCTGTACTGGCCGCGCCGGGGCTCCAGGTCGTCCCAGAAGACCAGCAGGCGCGCGAAGTTGAAGCCGTTGGCGCGCAGGTCGCGGAAGTGGCGCTCGGTGATCGAGGTCAGCGCCTCCTCGCCGCGATGGACCTTGTCCTCCACGTTCCAGCCGCGCAGGGTGAGGGTGCGCCCCCGGTCGTCGGTCAGCGGCGGGACGGACCGCCCGGGGGACGCGGTGGCGGGGGCCGGGTCCCCCGCCGCGGGGGGGGGGGGGGGGGCCCGCCCCCCCCCCCCAACTAGGCGAAAGAAGGAACAGAACGGCGCCCCAGGCCAGTCCGCCACCTCCCCCCCCCCAAAAAGGGGCGCGCACAGGG
>NZ_JBVJCD010000025.1:51333-86970 GCF_055588985.1 Streptomyces sp. NPDC041970 | reverse complement strand
GGTCGTCCTCGCCGTCCCAGGCGGGGGCGCAGTGCTGGAAGACGCGCGCCCCGGCGTCGAAGCACAGCTCCTCGACGCGGGCGAGCAGTTCGGCCGGTATCTCCAGGGCCTCGAAATGGGCGCGGGACTCCGGCAGCACCTCCGCGTGGAGGCCGTTGGCCAGGACGTGGGACGCGGGGTCGCGAATCCCCCGCTCGGCCAGCCGCGCGGGCAGGTCGTAGACGGGGAGGAGCGGTTTGGGGCCGTACATGAGCTCCTCGATGACGAGCAGCTTGAGGTTGAAGTCGCGGAACTGGCTCATGGGACATGGGTACCACGGGGCTCTGACACGGCCTTCCGCCCGGTGCCCCCCTCAGCCCGCCGGGGCGCGCTCGCCTCCGCGATGCTCAGCGGAGCATCGGGATGACGCCGGCCCCGTAGGCGTCGATGGTGCTCTCGCGGCCGTCGTGCATGGCGTAGACGGCGAACTGGTCGACGCCGAGGTCCCTGAGGCGCCGCAGCCTCTCGACGTGGGCCCCGACGGGGCCGAGCAAACAGAAGCGGTCGACGACGTCGTCGGGGACGAACGCGGTGTCGGGGTTGTCGGCGCGGCCGTGGTGGGAGTAGTCGTAGCCCCGGCGGTCCCGGATGTACGCGGTGAGCTCCTCGGGGACCATCGCGGAGTGCTCCCCGTAGGCGGCGACGAGGTCGGCGACGTGGTTGCCGACCATGCCGCCGAACCACCGGCACTGGTCGCGGGCGTGGGCCAGCGCTTGCGGCGAGTCGTCCGCCGTGACGTAGGCGGGAGCGGCGACGCAGATCGTGAGGGCGTCGGGGTCCCGGCCGGCCTCCGCGGCTGACCGCCGTACCGCCTTGACCATCCACTCGGTGAGGAAGGGGTCGGCCAGTTGGAGGATGAAGCCGTCGGCCTTCCGACCGGCGAGGGCGAGGGCCTTGGGGCCGTAGGCCGCCATCCACACCGGCAGTTCGCCGTTCCTGATCCAGGGGATGCGGATCGGCTTGCCGTCGACCTCGGCCTCGCGGCCCTCCGCCAGGTCGCGGATGGCGTCGATGGCCTCGCCCAGGCGGGCCAGGGTGTTGGGCTCGCGGCCGGCGACGCGCATCGCGGAGTCGCCTCGGCCGATGCCGCAGACGGTCCGATTGCCGAACATGTCGTTGAGGGTCGCGAAGGTGGAGGCCGTGACCTCCCAGGTCCGGGTGCCGGGGTTGGTCACCATGGGGCCGACGCGGAGTCCGGCGGTGTGTTCGAGGATCTGGCTGTGGATGACGAAGGGCTCCTGCCACAGCACGGCGGAGTCGAAGGTCCAGCCGTAGCGGAAGCCGTTGCGTTCCGCTCGGCGCATCAGCCCGACGATCCGCGATGCGGGCGGGTCGGTCTGCAGGACGAGTCCGAAGTCCACGGGGGAACCTCCAGATGGCGAGTCGACGGGACGGGGCTCCGGGCGCTCAGCCCAGGTACTGGCAGAGACCGCGCGGGAGGAACACCCCGTGACCCGCGCGACCCGCGTACGTCCGCCGGTCCACCACCACCTCGCCCCGCGAGAGGACGGTCTCGACCCGGCCGGTCACCGTCCTCCCCTCGTACGCCGAGTAGTCGACGTTCATGTGGTGGGTCCGCGCCGACAGCACCTGGGCGGCGTGCGGGTCGTAGACCACGATGTCCGCGTCCGAGCCGGGGCCGATCGTGCCCTTGCGCGGGTAGAGGCCGAACATCCGGGCCGGGGCCGCGCAGGCGATCTCGATCCAGCGCCGCCGGGAGATGTGCCCGTCGACCACCGCCTGGTGGAGGAGGTCCATGCGGTTCTCCACTCCCGGCAGCCCGTTGGGGATCTTGGAGAAGTCACCGCGGCCCAACTCCTTCTGGCCGGTGAAGCAGAACGGGCAGTGGTCGGTGGAGACCACCTGGAGATCGTCGGTCCGCAGGCCCCGCCAGAGCGCCGCCTGGTGCTCCTCGGGCCGCAGCGGTGTCGAGCAGACGTACTTGGCGCCCTCGAAGCCCGGCTCCGCCAGGTTGTCCGCGGAGAGGAAGAGGTACTGGGGACACGTCTCGCCGAAGACCGGCAGGCCCCTGTCCCTCGCCGCCGCCAGCTCCGCCACCGCCTCCTGGGCGGAGACGTGGACCACGTACAGCGGGGAGCCCGCGACCCGCGCCAGTTGGATCGCCCGATGGGTCGCCTCCGCCTCCAGGAGGGCCTTGCGGACCTCCCCGTGGTGCCGGGGGCCGGTCTCGCCCCGCGCCAGGGCCTGCTCCACCAGGACGTCGATCGCGATGCCGTTCTCCGCGTGCACCATGATCAGTCCGCCGGTCTCCCCGGCCACCTGCATGGCCCGCAGGATCTGGCCGTCGTCCGAGTAGAAGACGCCCGGATACGCCATGAACAACTTGAACGAGGAGACGCCGTTCTCGACCAGCTTCGGCATCTCCCGCAGCGTCGCCTCGTTCACGTCCGACATGATCATGTGGAACGCGTAGTCGACCGCGCAGCGCCCGTCCGCCTTCTCCAACCAGCGGTCCAGGCCGGTCCGGAGCGCCTCGCCCTTCGACTGCACCGCGAAGTCGACGATCGTCGTCGTCCCGCCCCACGCCGCCGCCCGCGTGCCCGTCTCGAACGTGTCCGACGCCGACGTGCCGCCGAACGGCAGCTCCATGTGGGTGTGCGCGTCGACCCCGCCCGGAATCACGTACTTGTGCGACGCGTCGATCACCCGGTCCGCCGTCCACGCCTGCGTCCCCGGCGCCGCCAACGCCACCACCCGGCCCTGCTCGATCAACACGTCCGCGTGCACCTCGTCGGCGGCCGTGATCACCAGACCGCCGGTGATGAGAGTCCGCGTCACTTTCCCGCCTCCCTCGCGCGCCGGCCGCCGACCGGGCCACCGCCGACACGGGCCGGAGCCGCGCACGGTCCCGCCGACCCCCGCACGCCGTCCGCGACGAACGCGTCGGCGTGGATCTCGTGGGACGCGGTGACGGCGGGGCCGCCCCGGATGACGGTTCGGCTCATGGTGCCTCCTCGGGTGCGGCGGAACGGGTCCGCGGACGGGGGTGCGTGGGGGCGGACGGCGGTCGGGGAGTCCCGGCCGCCGGTACGGGCCCCGGCGAGGCCGGGTCAGCCCGCCGCGCGCAGGGCGTCGGCGAGGATCGCCGCGCCCTCCTCGGCCTCCGCGACGGTCAGGGTGAGCGGCGGGGCGATCCGCAGGACGCTGGTGTCGTGGCCGCCGCCCTTGCCGATGAGCAGTCCGCCCTCGCGGGCCGCTTCGAGGACGGCCGCCGCGGCCTGCTGATCGGCCTCCTCGGTGCCGGGCCGCACCAGATCGACGCCGATCATCAGGCCCCGACCGCGCACCGCGCGCACGGCGGGCGAGCCGGCGGTCACGGCCCTGAGCCGTTCGATGAGGAGTCCGCCGACGCGTCGCGCGTTGCCCTGGAGGTCGTGCTTCAGGAGGTACGCGAGGTTGGCGAGCGACGCTGCCATGGTGACCGGCGAACCGCCGAAGGTGGAGATGGAGTTGGCGTCGAGGCAGTTCATCACCTCGGCGCGGGCGACGACCCCGCCGACGGACATGCCGTTGCCGATGCCCTTGGCGAAGGTGAGGATGTCGGGCGGTCCGTGCTCGGCGTGCGCCTGCCAGCCCCAGAAGTGGTCGCCGGTGCGGCCCCAGCCGGTCTGCACCTCGTCGGAGATCCACAGCACGCCGTGCCGGTCGAGGACGCGGCGGAACGCGGCGAAGAGCCCGTCGGGGGGCGAGGTGAAGCCGCCGACGCCCTGGACGGGTTCGGCGATCAGGGCGGCGGGGCCGCGGACGTGGCCCAGCAGGTCCTCCAGGTCCGCGACGCACGCGGCGATGAACCCCTCGTCGCTCAGAGCCGCGTACGGGCCCCGGTCGCGGACGCAGCCGTGCACGTACAGCGTCTGCAGCGGCGACAGGCCCGTGGGCGACCAGGCCCCGTTGCCGGTGACGGAGACCGTGGAGAACGACCGGCCGTGGTAGCTGTTGCGCATCGCCAGGATCTGGTTGGAGCGGCGGTACGCGGTGGCCAGGAGCAGCGCGGTGTCGTTGGCCTCGGTGCCTGAGGCGGTGAAGAAGACCCGCGCGTCGGGGATGCCGGAGAGGGCGGCGATCCGCTCGGCCAGCTCCACCATCGGGCGGTTGAGGTAGAGGGTGGAGGAGTGGATCAGCCGGCTCGCCTGCTCCGCCACCGCCCTGGTGACCTCGGGCAGGGCATGGGCGGTCATGGTGGTGAGGATGCCGCCGAAGAAGTCGAGGTAGCGGCGGCCGTCCGCGTCCCAGACGTACCGGCCCTCGCCTCGCGTCAGCTCCAGGGGGCGGCGGTAGTAGAGGGTCAGCCAGTCGGGGGCGACGGCGCGGTGGCGCTCGAAGAGTCCGCTCACGGCTCCACCAGCCCGTCGTACGCGTCGGGTCGGCGGTCCCGGTAGAACGCCCACTGCTGCCGCACCTCGTCGATCATCGAGAAGTCCAGGTCGCGGACGAGCAGTTGCTCGTTCCTGTCGTCGGCGACCTCCCCGACGAACTGCCCGCGCGGGTCGACGAAGTAGCTGGTGCCGTAGAAGTCGTTGTCGCCGTACTCCTCGCGGCCGACCCGGTTGATGGCGGCGATGAAGTACGCGTTGGCGACGGCGGAGGCCGGCTGCTCCAACTGCCAGAGGTGGCTGGAGAGTCCGCGCGAGGTGGCCGACGGGTTGTAGACCAACTGCGCTCCGTTGAGCCCTAGTTGACGCCAGCCCTCGGGGAAGTGCCGGTCGTAGCAGATGTAGGCGCCGACCTTGCCGACGGCGGTGTCGAAGACCGGCCAACCGGCGTTGCCGGGACGGAAGTAGTACTTCTCCCAGAACCCCTCGATCTGCGGGATGTGGTGCTTGCGGTACTTGCCGAGGTACGAGCCGTCGGCGTCGATCACGGCCGCGGTGTTGTAGTAGAAGCCGCTGTGCTCGACCTCGAAGACCGGGACGACGATGACCATGCCGGTCTCCCGAGCCAGATCCCTCATCCGCCGTACGGTCGGCCCGTCGGGGACCGGCTCGGCCCAGCGATAGTGCTCCGGCTCCTGGACCTGGCAGAAGTAGGGGGCGTTGAACACCTCCTGGAAGCCGATGACCCCCGCGCCCTGCCGGGCGGCCTCACGCGCGTGTTCCTCATGCTTGGCGATCATGGATTCGGTGTCGCCGGTCCAGGTCGCCTGGACCAGTGCGGCGCGTACGACGTGGGACACGAGCTGCTCCTTCGACGCGGCGTCAGAGAGCCTCCGCACCCTCTCTCCGCACGTGGATCGGTGCATGGAGGGAGAACGTAAGCCTGCCCGGTCCGGCGGGGCAAGACCATCGTCGCCAACCGGCGGAGTCGATCATGTTTCGCACCCGAGCGGTCCATTACGGACATCACGCGCACCGATCCCTCGCGCTTCCAGAAGGGGAAGGCCCGAGCCTCGCTCCCCGGTCAGGTGATCACGGGAGCCGGGCGGTCAGAAGGTGATGGCGATCCCGGTGTGCGGACGCTTGCCCAGCCGGGCGATCGCGGCGGGCCGGTCGACCAGCCAGAATCTCCAGGTGTACTTGCGGGCCAGCAGCGCGCGCACCCGGCGGGTGCCGTCCTCGTCGAGGAGCCTGCCGACGCCCTCGGCGGCCGGGGCCCCTTCGGCGATCCGGCCGCGTACGTCGCAGACGGCCACGGCGACCTCGGCGTTGTTCCGCAGGCGCTTGACCTTCCACGAGTCGGAGCGGGTCCACACGTACAGCACATCCCCCTCGGCCGCCGCCCACACGGGCGTGGCGACGGGCGTGCCGTCCTTCCGGTACGTGGTCAGGCTGACGTAGGGGCTGCGGGCGAAGTCCTGGAGGGTCACGGGCGCGACCCTACGCTCCGCGCGCCCGTCAGGCGATCAAAGGCGCCGCGGCCGGTTCGGGCGCGCAGCGGGCCGGCAGCTCGTCCAGGGAGAGGCCCAGGGCCCCCGCGAGGGCGGCCACCGTGAAGAAGGCGGGGGTGGGGGCGCGTCCGGTCTCGATCTTGCGGAGGGTCTCCGCGGAGATTCCGGCGCTCGCGGCGACGGCGGCCATGCTGCGCCCGCCGCGCGCCTCGCGGAGCACACGGCCGAGCCGTTCGCCGCGCAGGCGCTCTTCGGGGGTGAGAGGGGTGCGGACCATGGGCCCACCCTACTACGCGACACCATTCTCATACCGTTATTACTATAACGGTTCGACCGGTATAGTAATGGGCATGGTGCACATCAAGACAGACGCGTCGATCGACGCGATGCGCGAGGCCGGCCGGGTCGTCGCGCAGATCCTCACCCGAGCCCGGAGCATGGCGGCGGTCGGCGTGACGCCCCGCGAGCTGGACGAGGCGGCCCGCGAGGTGCTGCGCGAGGCGGGCGCCTCCTCGCCCTTCCTGCACTACCGCCCGCACTTCGCCTCCACCCCGTTCCCCGCCGTCATCTGCGTCTCCGTCAACGACGCCGTCGTGCACGGCATCCCCTCCGCCGAACCGCTGCGCGACGGGGACCTGGTCAGCGTGGACGCGGGCGCCCTGCTGGACGGCTGGGCCGGCGACTCGGCCGTCAGCTTCACCGTGGGCCGCGCCCGCCCCGCCGACACCCGGCTGGTGGAGACCGCCTTCGCGGCCCTGGACGCGGGGATCGGCGCGGCCGTCGTGGGCAACCGGATCGGCGACATCGCCCACGCGATCGGCACGGTCTGCCGCGACGCGGGCTACGGCATCCTGGAGGGCTACGGCGGGCACGGCATCGGCCGGTCCATGCACGAGGACCCGTCCGTGCCGAACGAGGGGCGGCCGGGGCGCGGGATGGTCCTGCGGCACGGGATGGTCCTGGCGATCGAGCCCATGCTGATCGGCGGCGGCCGCGACGACTTCCGCCACGACGAGGACGGTTGGACGCTGCGGACGACGGACGGCAGCAGGGCCGCGCACGCCGAGCACACGGTGGCGATCACGCACGACGGCCCGCGCGTGCTGACCTCGCTGTGACGTCGGCCCGCACGGGCGGCACGGCCCCGCCGCGGCCCCGCGGTCCCCGGCGGTGAGCGCCGCGGGGCCGGCGCCGCGCACCCGGTGCGCGGCCCCGGCCCCGCGGGCCTCCGTCCGGTTCGGCCGGCTCAGTGCCGGCCGGCCGGACGCACCACCATGGCCGAGCCGCCGCCCCGGCGCACCTTCTCCGCCGCCGCGAGCCAGCGGCCGTCGGGCAGCCGCTGCACCCCGGTGGCGGCCCCCAGCTCCGGGTTCCGCTTGAAGACGTGGCCGAGCTTCTCCAACTCCGCGCGCAGCGGGCTGTTCCACAGGTCCGGCTCGATCTCCGTGGCGGCCGCGTTGCGCTGGCTGGCGCGCGGCGAGGCGATCGCGTCGACCAGCGGGAGCCCCCGGTCGAGGTGCCCGGTCAGCGACTGGAGCACGGTGGTGATGATGGTGGCCCCGCCCGGCGAGCCGAGGGCCAGCACCGGCCTGCCGTCCTTCAGCACGATGGTCGGCGAGATCGACGAACGCGGCCGCTTGCCGGGACCCGGCAGGTTGGGGTCGTGCACCGCCGGGTCGGCCGGGGCGAAGGAGAAGTCGGTGAGCTCGTTGTTGAGCAGGAAGCCGCGGCCGGGCACCGTGATGCCGCTGCCTCCGGTGGACTCGATCGTCAGCGTGTAGGCGACGACGTTGCCCCACTTGTCGGCCGTCGTCAGGTGGGTGGTGTTCTCCCCCTCGTACGTCGTCGGGGCGGCCCTCCCGGCGCTGACGCACCGCTGCGGGTTCCGGGGGTCGCCCGGCGGGAGCGGGCTGGTCAGCACCGCGTCGTCCTTGATCAGGCATTCCCGCGCGTCCGCGAACCGCTGGCTCAGCAACTCCTCGGTGGGCACGTCCTCGAAGGCCGGGTCGCCCACCCAGCGCCCCCGGTCCGCGAAGGCGATGCGGCTCGCCTCGATGAGCCGGTGCAGGTACTGGACCCGGTCCGCCCGCGCGAGGTCGGTGGACTCCAGGATGTTCAGGGCCTCGCCCACGCTGGTGCCGCCCGAGGAGGAGGGCGCCATGCCGTAGACGTCCAGGCCCCGGTAGCCGACCCTGGTCGGGGCCTTGGCCAGGGTCCGGTAGGCGGCGAGGTCCTCGCGGGTCAGGTCGCCGGGACGCACCACGCGGTCGGCGTCGGGGTCCACGGGCGGGTTGCGCACGGTACGGACGATGTCGTCGGCCAGCGCGCCCCGGTAGAGCGCGCCGACACCTTTCCGGCCGAGCTCGTCGTACGTACGGGCCAGGTCGGAATTCTTGAACACCGAGCCGACGGCGGGGAGTCGGCCGCCGGGCAGGAACAGCTCGGCGGAGGCGGGGAAGTCCGCGAAGCGGGCCTGGTTGTCCGCGGTCTGGGAGCGGAACGTGCCGTCGACCACGAAGCCGTCGCGGGCCAGTCGTCCGGCCGGTTCCAGCAGCGTGCGCAGCGACTTGGTGCCCCACGCGTCCAGCGCCCGCTGCCAGGTGGCCGGGGTGCCGGGCGTGCCGACGCCGAGGCCGCTGGTCATCCCCTCCGCGAACGGGATCGGTCGGCCGTTCTCCAGGAAGAGGGAGGCGTCGGCGCTGCGCGGGGCGGTCTCGCGGCCGTCGATCGTCCGCACCGTGCGCTTCTTCGCGTCGTAGTGGACGAAGTAGCCCCCGCCGCCGATGCCCGCCGAGTAGGGCTCCGTCACGCCGAGCGCCGCCGCGGTGGCCACGGCCGCGTCGACCGCGTTGCCCCCCTTGCGCAGCACCTCGATTCCGGCCGCTGAAGCGTCCGCGTCGACGCTCGCCACCGCTCCCCCGTATCCCACCGCCACCGGGGACTTGGGCGGGGCCGGGCGAGGTCCGGCAGAGCTCTCCGGGCCCGCCGGGGCGGCGGCTCCCACCGACGCCACCACGGCGAGGACGGCCAACAGCGACGTGTTCCGAGCTGCGGAACGGCGCATACGTACCTCCAGTCGACGGATCTCCGCGCAGGGTAGCCCCGGCGGCCCCGGATCGTCAGGACCGCCTCGAACGGATTCGCGGACGCCCGGCGCCGCGCGCCTTCGGGCCGCGGACGCGCGGCGGCGTGCCGGGGGTGTCCGCGTCGCCTTCCGCGCGGGCCGGTGGATTGCTCGGGAACGGACGGAACCCGACATGGGGGAAATCGCCTCTAGCTCCGCGAGTGCTGCCGCCCTGGAGGTTCTTCCGTTGATTTCCCTGCGTTCGCCTGTCCGTCGCACCGCCCCGGCCGGGCGGAGGCCCCGGCTCCTTCCGGCCGGGGCGGCGGTGCTGCTCTGCGCCGCGCTCACCTCGTGCTCCGGCGCCCCGGCGGGCGGGGAGGCGCGGGCGGGCGGGGGCGGCGAGGCGCCCGCCGCCGAGATCGCGGTCAACCTCCGGGGCACGGCCGCGTCTCCGGGCCGGCCGGTGACGGTGGCCCTGGCGGACGGGAGGCTGCGGAAGGTGGCGGTGACGGCGGCCGGGGGCGGTGCGCTGACCGGTGCGATATCCGCCGACGGCCGCACCTGGACCTCGCACCGGGTCGCCGCACCCGGCACCGCCTACACGGTGGTGGCGGAGGACGCGGACGGCGGCGGCGACCGGGCGGCGTTCACCACGGCCGCCGCCGAGAAGGTCAACAAGCTGTCGCTGGCGCCCGGCAAGGACACGACCGTGGGCATCGCCCAGCCGCTGTCGGTCGTCTTCGACCACCCGGTGGAGAACAAGGCGGCGGTGGAGAGGGCTCTGAAGGTCACCGCCTCCGACGGCGCCGAGGGCTCCTGGGGCTGGCTCCGGGACCACTCGGGCAGGGACCGCGTCGACTGGCGGCCGAAGGAGTACTGGAAGCCGGGGACGAAGGTCAGGCTGGAGGCCGAGCTGAACGGGGTCGACACGGGCGCGGAGGGCGGCTGGTTCGTCCGCGACTACGCCACCGCGTTCACCGTCGGCGACGCCCAGGTGGTCGGGGTCGACCTCGACCGGCACCGCCTCACCCTGCGCCGTGACGGCCGGCAGGTCCTGGACGTCCCGATGTCGGCGGGCACGCCGGGCGGCGACAAGGCGTCCTGGCGGGGCACGGCGGTGCTGATGGCGAAGGAGGGCACCATCAACATGCGCTCCGAGACGGTGGGCCTCGGCGACGCCTACGACAAGATGGTCGACTACTCGATGCGGCTGACCTGGTCGGGGATGTACGCGCACGCGGCGCCCTGGAACACGAGCCACTTCGGTCGGGCCAACCGGAGTTCGGGCTGCGTCGGGATGAGCGACGCCGACGCCGCCGCCCTGTACGGGCAGGTGCGCGTGGGCGACCCGTTCGAGATCACCGGCGCCGACGCCAAGGGCACCGTCGCCGAGGGCAACGGTTACGGCGCGTGGAACGTCCCGTGGGCCGACTGGCAGACCAGAAGCGCCCTGCGGTGAGCCGCGCGCGAGCGTTCCTGACGCCGCTCCCCTGCCTCCGCCACCCGCCCGCGGTGCACCGGGCTCCACCGGCGGGCCGGTGAGCGGCGCTCAGTACGCCCGCCGTGGAGCACGGCTCCGGGGCGGCCGTTCCCCGTCCGCCCGGAGCCGTGCTCCACGGCCCGCGGCGTACCGGCCGGACGCCGGCCCGCCCTGGTGGCCGACACCGTCGATCCGTCGTACGCCGAGCACGACCCGACCGGCGCACGGCTGACCTTCTCCCCGCCCGGCACGGACCGGAGTCGCCTCCGGGCCCCGCCGTGCGAGGAGTGATCACCGACCGCCGCCGGACGGGTACGGCCCGGCTACCGCCCTCCCGGCGCCGGCGTCTCCGCCTCGTCCGGGCCCGCCCCCACCGCCTTCGTCTTCGGATCGCGCCGCTGACGTCGGGCCACCCAGGTGGCGAACCACGAGAGCACCATGCACATCCCGATGTAGATCGGGGAGATCACCATCACGACGGGGATGAAGGGGAGATCGTAGTCGAGATTGGAGGCGATCAGCTTCCCGGCGTGGAGGAATTCCTCGTAGGTGATCAGATAGCCCAGTGAGGTGTCCTTCAGCGCGACCACCAGTTGGCTGATGATGGTCGGCAGCATCGCGCGTACCGCCTGGGGGGCCAGGACGAAGGTCGTGACCTGTGTCTTGCGCATCCCCAGCGCGTACGCCGCCTCCCCCTGCCCCCGGTGCACGGAGTTGATCCCGGTCCTGAACACCTCGGCGAGCACCGAGCCGTTGTAGAGCGTCAGCCCGGCGACCAGGGCGGGCAGCGGCTGCACCTTCAGCGCGACGAAGACGAAGAAGATCATCACCAGCACCGGCATGGCCCGGAAGAACTCCACCAGCACGGTGGCGATCCAGCGCAGCGGCCGGTGCGCGGAGAGCCGTCCGACGGCCAGGACCGCGCCCAGCGCCAGGGAGAGCACCGCCGCGTACGCGAACGCCTTGAGGGTGTTGCCGAGCCCGCGCAGCAGCAGCTCCTGGATGCCCTCGTACGCGAAGGGCCGCCACTTCTCGGCGGTGAACTGGTCGGTTTCGAAGAGGAGATGGACGATCCAGCCGACCAGCGCGGCGATGGCGGCGGTCGCCAGGACGCCGTAGAGGCGGTGCCGTCCGCGGGCCGCCGGGCCGGGGACGTCGTAGAGCGCGTTGGCGGCGGGCGGGCGGGCGGGGGTGCGGGTCATCGTGCGACTCCCCAGCGCTTCTCCAGCACGGTGAACAGCGCGCTGATGGTCAGGGTGATGAGGAGGTAGCCGACGGCGATCCAGACGAAGCTCCAGATGATGCTGTAGCCCAGCTCGTTGAGCGTCTTGTAGGTGCCGAGCAGTTCGGTGACGCTGAACGCCCCGGCGATGGCGGAGTTCTTCACCAGCGCGATCAGCGTCGAGCCGACCGGCGGGATCACCGACCGGAACGCCTGCGGCAGCACCACGGTGTTCAGGGTCTGGCCGAAGGTCATGCCCAGGCTGCGGGCGGCCTCGCCCTGGCCCCGCGGCACGGTGTTGATGCCGGAGCGCAGCACCTCGCAGATGAACGCCGAGGTGTAGCAGCCCAGCGCGATGACGGCGAAGACCTGGAAGGGCAGGACGAGCCCGAACCGGGGCAGTCCGAGCAGGACCGCGAAGAACAACAGCGTCAAAGGGGTGTTGCGGAGCACGGTGACCCAGACCGCGCCCAGGACGCGGAGGGAGCCGATGGGCGCGACCCGGAAGGACGCCATCAGGAACCCGAGGGCGAGGGCGAGCGCGGAGGCGTAGACGGTCAGCTCGACGGTGCCGAGGAAGCCCTTGCCGTAGAGGGAGAAGTTGTCTGTCAGCACATCCATGGACGGGGCCGTCCCCTCAGTTCGCCGGGTAGCGGTCGATGGGCGGCGGGGTCGGCGCGGGCGCCCCGGACAGGCCCAGCGTCGCTTCGTACGCCTTCTTCCAGTTGCCGTTCTTCTCGTTGTCCTCCAACGCCTCGTCGAGGGCGAGCCGCAGCGCGTGGTCGGCGCGCGGCACGCCGATGCCGTACGGCTCCTGCGCGAAGGGCCTGCCGACGACCTTCATCTCGTCGGGCGCCTTGGCGGCGAAGCCCAGCAGGATCGCGTCGTCGGTGGTGACCGCGTCGACCTGGTAGGTCAGCAGGTTGTCGACGCAGATGGAGTACGTGTCGTAGGCGACGAGCACCGCTCGGGGGTAGTCGGCGGCGATGCGCTGGTAGGGCGCCGAACCGGTGGCCGTGCAGACGGTCTTGCCGTCCAGGTCGCCCGGGCCCCCGATGCCGTCCTCGTCGGCGCGGACCAGGAGCTTCTGGCCGGCCATGTAGTAGGGCCCGGCGAAGCCGACGAGCTTCTTGCGAAGGTCGTTGATGGTGTAGGTGCCGACGTAGTAGTCGATCTGCCCGTTCCGCAGAGCGGTCTCGCGGTTGGCGGAGGCGATCGTCCGGAAGCGGATCGCGTCCGGGTCGAAGCCGACGGAGGCCGCGAGCATCCGGGCGATCTCGATGTCGAAGCCGGTGTAGACCCCGCTGGCCGGGTCCTTCTCGCCCAGGTAGGGCTGGTCCTCCTTGGCCCCGACCACCAGGTGGCCGCGGCGTTTGGCCTTGGTCCAGGTACGGGAGTCGGGCAGGCGGAAGCCGGTGTCCACCCGGTACTCCGGCAGGGCGTCGGCGCGCGGTCCCCTGACCGGGGGGCTGCCCTCCCTGCCGCAGCCCGCGGCGAGGGCGGCGAGCAGGAGGCCCGCCGCGAGGGCGACGACCCGGCACGTGCGCGTGTGCGTGGTGCGCGACATGGAGCCCTCCCCTCAGTGCTTGAGGATCTTGGACAGGAAGTCCTTGGCGCGGTCGCTCGACGGGGACGTGAAGAAGTCCTCCGGAGCGCGGTCCTCGACGATGCGGCCCTCGGACATGAACACGACGCGGTTGGCGGCGGAGCGGGCGAACCCCATCTCGTGGGTGACGACGACCATGGTCATGCCGTCCCGCGCGAGCTGCTGCATGACCTCCAGCACCTCGTTGATCATCTCCGGGTCGAGTGCCGAGGTGGGCTCGTCGAAGAGGAGCGCCTTGGGGTCCATGGCGAGGGCGCGGGCGATGGCCACGCGCTGCTGCTGGCCGCCGGAGAGCTGGGCGGGGAACTTGTCGGCGTGGGCGGCCAGGCCGACCCGCTCCAGCAGTTCCCGCGAGCGCCGGGCGGCCTCCTCCTTCTTGCGCTTGCGGACCTTGAGCTGGGCCAGCGCCACGTTGTCCAGCACGGTCTTGTGCGCGAACAGGTTGAACGACTGGAAGACCATGCCGACTTCGGCGCGGAGCTGGGCCAACCCCCTGCCCTCCTCGGGGAGGGGCCGGCCGTCGATGGTGATGCGGCCGGACTCGATCGTCTCCAGCCGGTTGATCGCCCGGCAGAGGGTGGACTTCCCGGAGCCGGAGGGGCCGATGACCACCACCACCTCCCCGCGGCCGACGGTGAGATTGATGTCCTGAAGTACGTGCAACTCCCCGAAGTGTTTGTTGACGTCCCTCAGTTCGATCAACGGATCGACGGCCATGCGCTGCCCTGCCCATTTGTCGCTGTGTCGAGGTCAGCGCAAACTTTCCATCCCGACAAGGGACTTCGCAGCCGACACGCGCAAATGGTGCATAAGGATGTTTATCTAGATCAGATGACGAGTGGTGGCCCCGCGGTCAGCTCTCGGCGGACTCCGCGTACACCTGGGACAGCTCGGGACTGCCCGCCATCGCCCACTCCAGCCCCGCCTCGACGACGTCGATCTCCCGCCCGGAGGCCAGCCGCACCACGGGCTGCCCGCTCGGCCAGACGTCCCACACGGCGCCCGGAACGGACCGCACGATCACCGTGCCGAGGTAGAGGCCGGCGTCGTTGCCCAGCCAGGGCAGCTCCTCGGGATCGTCGCGCCAGCGGGGCGGCAACTGGTCCAGCGCCGCCAACGAGGCGGGGCTGTCGTCGAGTTCGAGCCCCTGTCGCCCCGCACGGGCGCGCAGCAGTTCGCATTCGGCGAGCAGCTCGGCCACCCCGTCGGGGTCCGTCCCGACGGCGTCCGCGAGGGTGCCTCCCTGCGCATAACCCTGCCGTTTACGCCAGTTGTCCAAGAAGGGGAACATGTCACCAGGGTCCCATCCCTCCTGGATTCCCCACCACAGGACGCGCGGGCCCCGGTGGAAGCCGAAGGGGGCGCCGTCCTCGCGGACGGCGCCCCCCGGAGTCGGACACCGGTCTCAGGTGAACGCCTTGACGGTCCTCCAGTCGGCGGTGATGACGGTCTTCACCGGGCCGTTGGCGTTCGTCCTGGACGGGTGGTAGACGCGCGTCTGGCCGTCCGACCCGAATCTGGCCCACATGTCGGGGACGCGGTCGCCGTTCAGGTCCGGGACGCCGACGAGAGCCGAGATGTTCGCCTCGGTCCAGTCGTTCCCGTACGGGACGTCTCCGTCGCGGGAGAGATCCGCCCTGGAGAGCGACGCCAGCTCCACGCTGCCCGCGGACGCCCCCGGCTTCCCGTGGCGGACGTACATGCTGCCCGCGTCGAGATTGCGCCACACCAGGTCCGGCGTACCGTCCAGGTCGACGTCGGCCACGTTGACGATCTCGCGGGCGGCCCAGGCGTCGGCGTTCAACCGGGTCGCCTGCTGGAAGCCGGCGCCGGTGTACCCGGACAGCGCCCAGAACGTGCCGCCGGCCCGCAGGAACAGCTCCGGCAGCTTGTCACCGGTCATGTCGCCGACCGCCTTGATCTGCGTCCAGGTCGCCGGGTCCGGCGCGCCGGCGGGCAGCCGCACCCGCAGCCGCTTGTCCACGTTGAAGCTGCCGTAGCCGTCGCCCGGATAGAGCCACAATCCGCCGTCGGGGGTGCGGGCGAACAGGTCCGTGACGCCGTCGCCGGGGTAGACGTCCGCGTATTTGCTGATCAGGGCCGCCTTCCCGGTGGCCGGGTCGTACCAGTGGCCCGGCGGGTTCAACGCGCCACCGGTGACGTACGAGGCGGCGAGGGAGGTGTGGAGCTCGCCGCCCTCGGCGCCGGGGTAGGTGCGCAGGTTGCCCGACGCGTCGATGATCAGCAGGTCGGGCTGATTGTCTCCGCCGGTGTCGCCGGGCCCGTCGGCCACGTCCCGTGGCGGCACGTAGAAGTAGTAGTCGGCGCGGCCACTGCGGTTGCCCACCGCGTCGTAGGCGTACACCTGCAGCGCGTTGGGTCCGGAGTGCGGGGGTTCCAGGGCCGCGACGGTGGCGGTTCCGCCGGAGGCCGCGACCTCCTTGGTGTTCAGCCCCCCGAAGGCGTAACTGAACTTGGTCGCGCCGCCGGCGCTGAAGGTGATGGGGCCCTTGCCGCCGAACTTCACCGTCGCCCAGGTCGCCCCGTCGGAGGTGGCCTCCGGGAACACGTCACTGGTGACGTCGGGGGCCGGCGGGGCGGAGGCGTCCACGGTGACGCGGCAGGGCTCCGAACCCGGCGGGAAGTAGAACGAGGCCGCGCCCGCCGAGTCCTCGGCGCGTACGTCCCACGCATAGGTGGTCTTGTCGGCCAGGCTGGTGGAGGGGATCGTCAGCGAGCCCTTGCCGCTGCTCAGGCTGGTGACGAGGGTGCCGGCGGGAGTCGTCGTGCCGATCTTCCAGAAACGGAAGCGCAGGCCCCTCAGGTTGCCGTCGGGGTCGGTCGCGGTCGCCGCGAGGACGAGGTTGGTGCGGGCGACGGTGCGGCCCGCACCGGGGCCGGGCACGCAGGCACCGCCGGGCGAGGTGGTGCCGCCCTTGGGCTCGGTGGGGTTGCGGTTGTAGGTGACCTCCAGCTCCGCGGACTTCGCGGTGAACTTCCGCCACGTATAGGAGTCCTTGTCCGATTCCGTGGTGGACCGCATACCGAGGGTGACGGTCGACCAACCCCTGTCGGCGGCGTACTGCGCGGCGCCCTTCACGCCGTACCTGACGTACTCGTCGGCGCAGGAGTTGTAGCCGAAGGCGAAGGACTGCTTGCCCTGGGACGCGATCGAGCTCGGTTGCTTGTTCCAGGTGGTGCCCGAGGAGATGGCCCCGGTCAGCGACAGCTCGTACTCGCGCTTCGTGCACGACCAGGAGTAGTTGTTCACGACCCGGAAGTGCGCGTCGCTGATCTGAGCGCCCTTCAGGGCGCTGTTGAATCCCATCCGCCAGAAGGCGCGGGCCGTGCCCCCGGTGTCCTTCTCGTAGCCCACCCGTGCGTCGGAGGTGCCGGAGTTGAAGTTGGTGCCGTTGTAGAAGCTGGTGTTGGGGTACGGCTTGTAGGCGGTCGTCCACGCCTTCCAGCCGTACGGGACGGTCGGGTCCAGGAAGACGGGGAAGCGGATGCCCTCGTCGGCGAGCAGTCCGCTGGCGGCGACGTCCAGGCGCAGCCGCGCGGCGCCGGTTCCGTCGCCGTCCAGCCGGGTCGCCAGCGGGCTCTGTCGCGCGCCGGGCTCGATGCCGGCCAGGCCGGAGAGGTTCAGCACGTCGGCGGTGGTGTCCACGGCGGTGCGGGGGGCGGCGTCCGGGGTCTCGAGGTCCTTGCCGGAGGAGTCCCAGCCGAACGGGGTCGGGATCGAGGTGACCTCGTCGCCGGTGTCCGCGTCGAGGACCAGCACGCTGTCGGTGGCCTCGTCGCGACGGAAGACCGCGGTGGCGGAACGCAGGCCGTACACCGGGGCGTTGACGGCCGGATGCGCTGCGGCCTCCCGGTTCTTCACGATGAGCAACTGGCCGAAGCCGCCCTCGTCGCGGGCGACGAGGAGCAGGTCCACTCCGGGCAGCACTTCGGAGTACAGGGCGCGGGGGCCGTCGAGCACCGGCTCGGGCAGTGGTCCGGGCCAGGTGTACGCGATGGTGTGGCCGTCGACCTCCACCTCCGCCAGGACGCTCTCCCCCGGAGCGCGGTCGGCCGGGGAGAGGAGCGGCAGCCGGGCCCGTGAACGCCCGGCCCGTTCTTTGCCCGTGCGCGCGCCGTCGCCACCGTCGGAGAACCGCACCGGGACAGGGGCGTTGACCGGGCTGATGCCCAGTCCGTCAGCGGTCTCGCCGGTCCGCTTCAGCGTGGTGTCGATGGCGGCCCACCGGCCCTCCGCGTTCTTCGCCCGCTGCGGCACCGCGTGGAAGCGGGAACGCCACCGCCCGTCGGGCAGCGCCCAGGTGAGGGCGGTGGCCGTGGTGGCGGTGTCGACGAGGACCTCCTTGCCGCGGCGTACGGCCTCGGCCCTGGCGGCGCTCTCGTCGCGGAGTCCGGTGGATGCCGGCCTGGCGACGGCGGCGCCGCCCCCGCCGGGCGCCGGATCGTCGGGTCCGGGCAGCCACCAGGGCAGCAGCGCGGCGGTCAGTGCGGCCAGCAGGAGGCCGAGGGTGCACGTCAGCCTGGTGCGCGTGCGCACGAAGGGGCTGAGGAGGCGAGGCGCGGACACTGCGGGCTACTCCCGTGGGCCGGACGGAAAAGGGGACGACACAGACAGCCCCGTTCGGCGGACAGCGGGGCGGAGAGCGCCAAACGATCGCACGGGGACAGGGAGCAGCGTCCACCATGAGAAGTTCATTAATTCGTTACACCTGTGCAGGAAGCGAGGAGAGTGACACCGGAGATCTCCATGTTTGACGGCTTCTGACGGGCGGCTATGTCCGAACAGAGACCAGGCCGCCGACATATGACCGGCCTGGTGGGCTGTGCAGCGGTCTATCGACTCTTGCCCTGTGGGCCAACTCACTTCCGCCCACCCACCGTGACGTTCCGTGTCCTTGATCAACCGACTCCCCTGGCGGAGAGTGCCGAGCCACGCGCCTTTCACCGGGCGTGCGCTTTCCGGTGCTCTCGCACCTCGTTCCGTTCCTCCGTTCTTCGCGCCCAGGGTGGGAGTCGACGCGTATGCGTGCTGCAGGTCCGCTGTCCTGGCGGGGGCGTGGCCGACTGGCCCTGACATCGTCAGGCCGTGCTCGGCGGCGTCGTGCCCGCATGTCGATCGTGCTGTTGATGTCCTCGACGTTGATGGTGACGAGCCTGTCCGCGGAGGCCTGGGCCGTGCCCGGCCCCGGCCTGAACCGGGAGGAGACGCAGCTCGAACTGCCCGACCTCCCGGAGAACGACCCGGTGGGCCGGGACGAGAGCGCCGAGACCGACCTGACCACCGCCGACGAGATCCCGGTGGTCCCGTACGAGCCCCGCGCCGTCACCCCGTGGCAGGAGGACAGCGACACCGCCGACCTCACCGGCCTGGCACCCGGCGCCACCGTGCCCGTCGGCGACCTGCCGGTCGCGCTCGGCGTCCCCGAGGGCGGCGACCCGGCCGCCCTCGCCGGGCACTGGGGCGTGGCCCTCGCCGCCCACGAGGCCTCCCAGGACGCGGGCGTCGCCGGGATGATCATGCGGGTCACCCCGCCGGCCACCGCCGACCCCGAAGCCGAGGTCGCGCTCAGCGTGGACTACACGGCCTTCGCCGACCTGTACGGTCCGCAGGCCGCCGACCGCTTCGGCCTCATGCTGCTGCCCGAATGCGTGTACACCTCGCCCGGCAGCGGTGACTGCGCCCCCGACGAGGGCGGCGAAGGCGCGGAGCCCATGTCCGCCCCCACCCCCGGCGAGGACACCTTCGAGGCGCTGCCGAGCGAGGTGGAGCTGGTTCCCGCCAAGGCCGCGCCCACGCGCACCGCGGCCGCCGAGGACACCGCCACCCGCCGCGTCGTCACGGGTACCGTGCCCGTGGGCCCGCTGCTCGGCGGCGCCGGCGGTTCCGCCACCGCGGACGGCGCCTCCACCGACGCGACCGGCTCCTCCGCGCGCTCCGCCGCTCCGCGCGCCACCGCGGCGTCGAGTCCGCGCGTCGTCGGCGCCCTGGACACCGGCGCCTCGGCTGCCGGCGACTACACGGCCACCCCGCTGTTGTCCTCGGGCGCCTGGTCCGCGGGCTCCTCGTCCGGTGCGTTCACCTACTCGTACCAGGTGCAGACGCCGGAGACCGGGGGCGGCCTGACGCCCAAGATCGGCCTCAACTACTCCTCGCAGTCCGTGGACGGACGCACCTCCGCCACCAACAACCAGGCCTCGTGGATCGGCGACGGCTGGGAGTACGGCGCCGGCGCGATCACCCGTACCTACGCCGGGTGCACCCAGGACTCCAAGAAACCCGGTTCGAACAACGCCACCCACCGGACCGGCGACCTGTGCTGGGGTTCCGACAACGCGACGCTGTCGCTCGGCGGCATGACCACCGAGCTCGTCCGGGACAAGACCGACAAGGTCTGGATCACCGCCAACGGGGACGGCACCAAGGCCGAGCTGAAGCAGGACCCCGAGTCCAAGAGCGGCGCCGCGAACGGCGAGTACTGGGTGGTCACCACTCGCGACGGCACCGCGCACCACTTCGGACGCCACCGCCTGCCCGGCTGGTCCGACAAGGGGACGGCGACCACCGCGGACGACGACCCGGTCACCAACTCGGTCCTGACCGTGCCGGTGTTCGGCAACCACCCCGAAGAGGACTGCTACAAGGCGGGCGACTTCGCGGGCTCCCACTGCACCCAGGCCTGGCGCTGGTCCCTCGACTACGTGGAGGACGTCCACGGCAACGCCATGTCCCTGTGGTGGGAACGCGAGGACAACCACTACGCCAAGAACTTCAACTTCAAGGCGCCGGTGCGCTACCACCGCGGCGGCTACCTCACCCGGATCGACTACGGGCAGCGCAAGGAGAGCCTCTTCAGCGAGGAGCCGTCGGCCCGCGTGAAGTTCACGGTCGGGGAACGGTGCTTCCAGGAGGCCTCCCTCACCTGCAGCGAGGAGAACTTCACCGACAAGGACCCGGGCAAGTTCCGCATCTGGTACGACACTCCGGCAGACCTCCGCTGCGCCGCCGCCAAGATGTGCTGGAACGCCGCACCCGCCTTCTTCTCCCGCAAGCGCCTCGACAGGATCACCACGTCGGCGCAGCGGACTCCGGGCGCCACCACCCACCAGGTGGTGGACGAGTACCAGCTCAAGCAGAAGTTCCCGACCCTGCAGACCGGCCCCAATACGGCCCTCTGGCTGGAGTCGATCACCCGGACCGGCTACGGCGTCACCGGGCAGAAGGTCACCCTCAACCCGGTGCGCTTCGAGTCCACCACCGAGAACATGCCCAACCGGGTCGTCCGCGGTGTGAAGGACCCGCGCCCCGGCTTCTCCCGGCTGCGCATCGGCCGCGTCATCAGCGAGTACGGCGGTGAGACCGTCGTCTCCTACAAGCAGCCCGAAGGCGCGTGCGCGACGGGCAGCGGTCTGCCGGGCAAGGAGCAGTCGGACGAGCTGAAGGCCAACAACCGGCTCTGCTACCCGGTCTACTGGCACCCGGACCCGGCGAAGGAGGACATCGACTGGTTCCACAAGTACGTGGTCGACGGGGTCGAGGAACTCCCCAATGTCGACGGCGCGTTCTCCACGCGGACCTCGTACGTGTACAAGAACGCCGGCTGGCGCCTGGCCGAGCAGGAGTTCACGAAGAAGTCCACCCGCACCTACTCCCAGTTCGCCGGTTTCGAGCAGGTCAGCACCATCACCGGGGCCGACAATCCCGAGATCGGCAGCAAGAAGTCGAAGGCGGTCACCCGGTACTTCCGCGGCATGGGCGACTCCGTGTCCGTGAAGGACATCAGCGGTGCCGAGATAGCCAAGGACGAGGAGCCCTTCGCCGGCCGGATCGCCGAGGAACTCACCTACAGCGACGCCGGCGACGCCGACACCGACTGGCTCACCCGCTCCGTCACCTACCCGGAGGCCATCGAACTCGCCGCGCGGGAACGGGGTGACGGCCTCAGCGCACTGCGTGCCTGGAGGGTGACCGAGCCCCGGCAGGTCTCGTACACCAAGTCCTCCGGCACGGGCGACGACAAGCGCACCGAACGCGTCATCGAGACGAGGACGGCCTACGAGGCGGAGTACGGCCTGCCCACCCAGGTCGAATTCCTCGGCGACACGGGCAAGGCCGGCGACGAGTCCTGTTCAGCGATGGAGTACCTCCACCAGGAGCAGGCCCACGTCATCGGCCTGACCAAGCAGGTCAAGGCGTCCCCCACCACCTGCGCGAACGCCGATTTCAACGACCTGGACTCCCTGAGCTCCGCCGAGCGCACCGCCTACGACGGCCAGGGATACGGTGCCGCCCTCCCCGAGTCCGCCCGCGGACTCGCGTCGCAGACCTGGTCGCTGAAGGCGGACGGCACCGGCTTCCAGAACGACGGCACCACCGGCTTCGACGAGGTCGGCCGCGTCATCCGCCAGACCGATCCGGACGAGAAGACCTCGACGATGACCTACTCCCCCGCCAGGGGGCAGGCGTTCAAGGTCACCACCCGCAACTCCCTCGGACACGAACAGATCGACGAGTTGGAACCGGGCCGCGCGTCCACCGTCAAGTCGACCGACGCCAACGGACGTGTCAGCCAGTCGGTGTACGACCCGCTGGGCCGTCTCCAGGAGGCGTGGGGCCCCGGCCGCACCCCGTCGGCCAAGGCGGTTCCCGACTTCGCGGCCGCGTACGCCACTCCGGCGGGCAAGCCCCCGTACATCACGACCTCCACGCGTGGCCACGAGGACCGGGTGGAGCACTCGGTCACCCTGTTCGACGGCCTCGGCCGCGAGCGCCAGAGCCAGGAGCAGGCCACCGGCGGCGGCCGCCTCATCACGGACACCCTGTACAACAGCTCCGGCGAGGTGTGGCAGACCAACAACGCCTACTTCACCAAGGGCGAGCCCTCCGGCGGACTGTTCACCCCGCTCGCCGACACGTCCGTGCCCAACGCCACCCGCTACGCCTACGACGGCCTCGGCCGCGTCCTGCAGGAGACGCCCCTGTTGCGGGGCGTGGAGACGCCGGCCAGGGCCACCCGGTACACGTACGCCCCCGACCACTCCACCGTGATCAACCCGTCCGGCTCCGCCTCCTACCGGGTCTTCTCGGACGCGCTGGGCCGTACCTCCCGCATCGACACGTTCACCGACACGGCACGCGACGCGTACACCACGATGCGCTACACGTACGACGAGCGCGGCAACCTGGGGAAGGCGACGCACTCCGGGAACGCGCGCTCCTGGAGCTGGACCTACGACCGTCGGGGCCGTCTGGACACCGCCGTCGACCCCGACTCCGGTAGCACGTCCACCACGTACGACAGCCGCGACCGGCCCGAGAAGGTCACCAACTCCCGCGGCGTCACGGTCTGGACCGAGTACGACGAGCTGTCCCGGCCCAAGAGGCAGCGGCTCGGCGGTGGCGACGGGGCCCTGCTCAACGAGTACGCGTACGACCAGGCCGCCGGAGGCAAGGGGCTCCCCTCCTCCGTCAAGCGCTACACCGGCGGCCTGCCGTACGAGCTGAAGGTCGACGGCTTCACGTCGGACTACCAGCCCACCTCCACCACCCTCTCGCTGCCGCAGAGCATCGCCGACACCTGGGGCGTCGAGCCCTCCTACCGGTACGACTACACGTACACGGACACCGGCCAGTTGCAGGAGGCCTCACTGCCCGCCACGGGCAACATCGCCGCCGAGAAGCTCGTCGTCCGCTACGACAAGGACGGCCTGCCGCTCTCCGTGTCCGGCAAGGACTGGTACGGCGCCGAGGCGGTCTACTCCTCCTACGGCCAACTGCTGCGCTCCACGCTCGGCGCACAGCCCAACCGGGTCTGGACGCAGTCCACCTACGACGAGGCCGGCGGCGAGCTCATCGACCAGCAGGTCTACCGGGAGAGGGCCGGCGACACGTCGGTCGTCGGCGGCAACCTCGTCTCGAAGCGCTCCTACCGGTACAACAACGCGGGCGGCGTCACCGCCATCCGCGAGAGCGCCCTCGGCATCGAGGAGCGGCAGTGCTTCACGTACGACCCGCTCGGCCAGTTGACGAAGGCATGGACCTCGAAGGACCAGGAGTCCTGCGCCGCGGGCCCGGTCGGCCCTGACGGCACGGTCAACGCGACGGCGGGCAAGGACGGTTCCGGCTACTGGCAGGAGTACGAGTACGACCTGCTCGGCAACCGCAAGAAACTGTCCGAGAAGAACCTCGCCGGCGACACCGCGAAGGACGCCGTCACCGACTACACGTACGGCAAGGACGGCTCCCAGCCGCGCACCCTCACCAAGGTGACGAAGAAGTACGTGACGCCGCAGGGCGCCCAGGTCACCGCCGAGGCGGAGCGCCTGTACGAGCTGACCGGCGAGACCAAGAGCGTCACCTCCCTGCAGACGGGCGACAAGCAGGAGCTCACCTGGACCCACGACGGCCAGATCGAGCGGATCACCGGCCAGGGCGGCGGCGGCAGGACCGACTACGTCGGCCCGGCGGACAAGTGCCTCGACCTGCAGTCGGACATCGCCGCCGCCGGCCAGCCGGTGCAGCTCTACCCCTGCAACGCGACGAACGCGCAGAAGTGGAACTTCGCCGCCACGCCGAACCAGGGCGACGCCGACCTCGGCGTGATGAGGGTCCATGACACCTGGTGCCTGAAGCCGGCGGCCAACACGGCCGGCTCGGCCCTCCAGGTGGAGAAGTGCGACGGTTCGACCGCCCAGCAGCTCAAGCGCAACGCGGCCGGACAGCTCACCCACCCGGCGTCCGGCCTGTGCGTCGCCGTGAAGGACGGGGCCACGGCCAACAGCACCCCGATCGTGCTGGCGGCCTGCGTCGGCGGCTCCGCCGCGCAGCAGTGGGAGGCGCAGGACGAGACCCGCCACATCTACGGGCCCGACGGCGCCCGCCTGCTGACCGTCCAGGGGAAGCAGGCCACCCTGCACCTGGGCGACTCCGAGGTCACCGTCCAGAAGGGCGGCGTACTGGTCAACACCCAGCGCTCGTACGCGACCCCGGGCGGCTCGGTCCTGCGCTACAGCCACGGCACCGGCTCCCAGCAACTGGTCGCCATCGCCGCGGACCACCAGGGCAGCCCGTACGCCGAGATCGCCCTGAACGACACCATGCCGGTCCGGGTCCGCAAGCAGGACCCCTTCGGCAACCAGCGCGGCACGACCGCGCCCGCGATGCAGACCCACACCGGGTTCCTGGGCGCGACGCGCGACGACTCCTCCGGCTACACGCCGCTCGGAGCCCGCCTGTACGACCCGGTCGTCGGCCGCTTCCTCTCCGCCGACCCGGTCCTCGACCTGGCCGACCCGCTGCAGTCCAACGGCTACGCCTACGCTCACAACAACCCGGTCACCCTGTCCGACCCCTCGGGCCTGTCGGTGGCGCTCACCGCGTCGGAGACGGCCGCGGCCCTCGCCGGCGCCGGCCTCAGCGCGGCTCAGGTGTCCCAGGCCCAGGCGGCCATGGGCCGCTCTCTCACCTCGGTGATCCTCTCCGCGGCCTGGGGGGCGCTGAAGGACTTCATCGGCATCACCGACGCCATGAACTGCTTCGGCGGCGACATGTGGGCCTGCGGAAGCCTCATCGTCGGGGCGATCCCCTGGGCGAAACTGGGCAAGATCCCGTCGGTTCTGAAGGCGGTCAACCGCACGATCTCCGCCATCCAGGCATGGAGAACCGCGAAGAAGGCGGCCCAGATCGTCCTCGCCGCGGCGAAGGCGGCGGAGAAGAGGGCGCTCGACGCCAAGAAGGCGGCGATCGAAAAGGCCAAGAAGGCCGCGCAGGCCGCCAAGAAGAAAGCCGCGGCCGAAAAGGCGAACACCACCAGCAACAAGGCGGTCAACCAGACCAAGAAGACCGGCAACCCGGTCCAGAAGCAGGCCCAGGCGAAGGCCAACCCGAAGGGTTCGTCCGCCGCCAGTGTCAACCGCGGCAAGGGCTCGAGCGGCGCCAAGAGCGTGTCCAAGCCCGGCGGCTCCTCCGGCGGCTCGTCCCGCTCCAAGAGCGGGACGAGCGGAAGCGGCGGGTCGGGCAAGACCGGCGAGGGCGCCTCCTGCTCGGTCGACAACAGCTTCACCCCCGGCACCAAGGTGCTCATGGCGGACGGTTCGACGAAGCCGATCGAGGACGTCGAGGCCGGCGACAAGGTCAAGGCCACCGACCCGGAGACAGGCGAGATCCGCGTGGAGACGGTCACCGCCGAGATCAAGGGCGAGGGCCTCAAGTACCTGGTCAAGGTCACCATCGACACCGACGGCGACCGCGGCTCGAAGACCGCCGAGGTCACAGCGACCGACGGCCACCCGTTCTGGGTCCCGGAACTCGGCGAATGGATCGACGCCACCGACCTCCGGTCGGGCCAGTGGCTCCTCACCGGCGCCGGCACCCGCGTGCAGGTCACCGCGGTCGAACGGTGGACCAGCTCGGGGGCGACGGTCCACAACCTGACGGTCGGGAACACGCATACGTACTATGTGCTGGCGGGGGCGACCCCGGTCCTGGTACACAACTGCAATCCGCTCGACGGTATCGCGGACGAGTTGGCAGGCAGCAAGATTACGACTGGTCAGGTCGTTGATGATGCTGGAAATAGAGTCGGAGCTCCTGTATCAAGCGGTGAGAATGGTTCATTCGTGCAAGTGAGGGACGCGCTCAGAAAATCTGGCGTGCCTCACGACGCTGCAGGTGGGTTCGCGGCCGCATCTCATGTAGAAACCAAGATCGCTTTGGCAATGAGAAGCAATGGCGTTCAGAGGGCGGCAGTCGTAATCAACAATTCTGACGGAGTTTGTTCTGGTCCCTATTCATGCATGACTGGGGTGTCTGCAATTCTACCAAGAGGGTCTAGCCTGACATCCGTTTGGCGCACTGAAGAGGGCTGGCATGGGGTAACTATGCTGGGCGGCGGTTGATCTCAAGAGGTGTAATATCTGGCCGGCCCTGCCCTGAGGTAGAATCCTCCGGGGCGGGGCCGGTCTAATTTCAGTTTTCCGCATCGCCTCACCTGCGAACGTTGGAGGATATTAATGATTCTGACTATTTTCACTGGCGGTACGACATATCATGCCGCATCGGGAGCTATTCTTAGGCGCTTGATTGGC
This sequence comes from Streptomyces sp. NPDC041970, assembly GCF_055588985.1. Classification (NCBI taxonomy): domain Bacteria; kingdom Bacillati; phylum Actinomycetota; class Actinomycetes; order Kitasatosporales; family Streptomycetaceae; genus Streptomyces; species Streptomyces sp. NPDC041970. The sequence goes on along the minus strand of NZ_JBVJCD010000025.1, from coordinate 60,610 downwards.
GAGTTGGTGACCGGCGGGCCCGGTCGAGAGTCAGATGTGGCTGGACAGCCAAAGGGTGGCATTCTTGCAACGTTTGTGCTCTTGGCGCCACATAGGGATCCGATGAAATCAGATCGGTATTTTGACAGCTATCTTCAGGTCTCGACAAATCTGCTTACAGGATATGGTGCATTGAGGTGGCAGGTTCCCGAGGATTCCGTAGTTCGAGTGGATCGGGAGATTGCGAGGAGTGTATGGATCTCTAGGAATCCGGAACCGCCGGCGTTGGATCAAAACGTTGTTGCTGATTTGAACGATTGGAGGCTGTTCGAGCCCCGCAATACACTGCCGGTATCTGATATTCGTGCGGCCGTCGAGGAATTTTGCGAACTAAGAAGCGGTCAGAGGCCTACGGCGATTTGCTGGGATCGTGGTGACTTTGGCGCGTACCACTCTCCGAATGGACAGGCAGATGTGACACCTTCCTACTGTCAGGATCCGTGGTGCAAAGATTCGGGTACACGGCACCCATTGCACTGATGAAGGTTCTCGGTGGCGAAAGATGGAATCTCCCTTTCGGTGAGACCGTATTCTCCATGACGCCGTCGCACAAGGACCTGGTCGCAGCGCGGGCGGACCCCGGTGGTGCGGGTCCGCGGCCGCTCGCGCAGGCGGATATCGATCGCCGCCCTGACCTGCTACAAGCCCGGCCACCGCTCCCGGCTGATCTACCGGCCGCGACGGGACGACGGCAACCGTGACGGGCGCAAAAGCTTCTCCTGGCGCGACTACCGCGACCCGCTGACCGCAGCCCACCAGCAACTCGGCGGTCCGATCGTCCTCATCTGGGACAACCTCAACGTCCACAAAGCCGCAGGCCTCCGGGAGTTCGCCGAATCCCGTGACTGGCTGACCATCCTCTATCTGCCGTCCTACGCCCCCGACCTCAACCCCGTCGAGGGCATCTGGTCCCTGCTACGCCGCGGCTGGCTCTCCAACATCGCCTTCTCCACGCCAGAACATCTCATCCGCACGGTCCGGAGCGGTCTACGGCACATCCAGTACCGCAGCAACCTCATCGACGGCTGCCTCACCGAGACCGGCCTAACCATCAGAACCGACTGACGACACCACAAGTTAAACCTCAGTAACGCAAACACGCACTGACCAGCGAAGAAGCAGGTAAAGAGGTGCTGTGTAGCACACGTACTATCTGGTGGCAGGAGCCACGCCGGTTCTGGTGCATAATTGCAACGAAGTCGTCTATCGCGCGATGAGCGAGAAAGAATTCAACCTACTGGGAACCAACGGCGAGACCAGTGTCCGAGGTGTCGATAATTTCGTTACGCAGGACCGTGATTATCTCGAGGGCCTATGGCATCAGACCCATCGCAGAGGAGGCAGAAATGCCGAGAAGCACACGGCTCTGTTCGCTTCGAGATGTCCCCGGGTACTCGCGACGCATCGATCGCGGCCGGTAAAAGTCCGGGTGAAATCGATCAGGATGTAAATGCCGTGCACCTGAAGTCGGAGCGTGGCTTCGATACATACGGACTCAGGCCCGGATCGGTCTATGTATTCAATTCGCGAATCGTCGGATTCGGAAGAGTAGAGGACTGGTGACGTTCCCCGGAGAGGAAAGATCTCAGGCTGATCTGGTTGAAGCACTCGCCGACGGCACGGGGCGGGATGCCAGGTCCATCGCGGCCGGGCGTCCCGAGGTCACTCAGCTCATCGCCTCCTGGATCCGGGATGCCGCTCACGCGGGAAACTGGACAAGAGTCGACAAGTTCGCCAACCTGGCCGCCCCTTTGCGGGCGCCAGGCTTGGGCGGAGCTCTTCAGGAGATCCTTGATTCGGATGCCGTGGGGTTCAACAAAGAGGATCTCGTGGAGATCCTCGGCGAGATCCGGGAAACGGACGCGGTCGCCTGCCTGTTCAAGGTGGCGGAAGGTTCGGTGGACAAGGATGCTCCGGGATACTGGTTGTGCCAGAAAGTCATCTCTTCTCTGGGGGAGATCGGCACGCCGGAGGCCCTTGAACACCTTCGCCGGATGACGAACCCATCGTGGCCCGACGTTGTCCGATGGCATACGGCTGTCGCACTCGGGGTCGAGGACGAGCTCGGGTTTGACGAAGATCAAATGCTGGGGTGGCCGGAGCCCCAGGCGCTGTTGAGGTCCAAGGAGTTCCCATAGCGTCAGCGAAAAGTAAGAGAGTGTCTCACGTGGTGAGTTTCGTGAGCTTCTTGTAGCAGGTCAGGGCGGCGGCCAGGCCGAGGAAGGCGAGGAAGTGGGAGCCCTTTCGCTCGTATCGGACGGTGAGGCGGCGGTAGCAGAAGAGCCAGGCGATCGACCTCTCGATCTTCCAGCGGTGTCGGCCGAGGCGCTCGCTCGACTCGATGCCCGGGCGGGCGATACGCGGGATGATTCCGTGTTCGCGTAGCCAGGCGAGGTGGTCGGCAGAGAAGTACGCCTTGTCCGCGCGGAGCTTGACCGGCCTGCGCCGGCGTGGCCCGCGGCGGGATCGGATGGCGGGTATGCCGCGGATCAGCGGCTTGAGGGCCCGGCTGTCGTGGGTGTTCGCGCCGGACACGGCGACGGCCAAGGGGATGCCCCGCGCCTCGGACAGCACGTGCAGTTTGCTGCCCTTCTTGCCGCGATCGACCGGGTTCGGCCCGGTCAGTGAACCCCCTTTTCGCCCGCATCGAGGTGGCGTCGACGATCGCGGAGGTCCAGTCGAGCTCGCCCCGGGCGCCGAGCTCGTCCAAGACCGCCCGGTGCAGCCGCCGCCACAGCCCCGCCCTCGTCCACGCGGTGAACCGGCGGTGCGCGGTGGCGGGCGAGACACCGAACGTCTCCGGCAAATGCCGCCAGGCACACCCGCTGGTCAGGACGTACACCACCGCGGTGAACACGACCCGCTCGTCCAGCGGGGCAGTCCCACCGCCCTGCGAACGGCACTTGAACGACGGCATCAACGGGGCGACCAGCTCCCACAGACCGTCAGGAACCAGTCGCTGCGACAGATCAGCACCCACGACCGTCATCATGCCGCACCGGGTCACACCACGTGAGACACCCTCTAAGCCCCGCCAGCAATGTTTTGGCGGTGCTTCTGCGTGGGGTGACGGCAGTAGTTGACGGCAACGTCAGCGGACGAGGGCGGCGCAGGGGGGCGGCTCGTCGCCGTCGGAGCTGACCGTCTTGGTGGTCTCCCGGCCGCCGAGCGCGGTACTGAGAGTGTCGATTGCGTCTCGCTGGAGGCGAAGTCGGACGTGGGCGTAGACGGTGGTGGTGACGCCGAGGAGTTCCTTGATCACGACGAGTTCGACTCCCTGTTCCAGGAGCAGGGTCGCGGTCGAGTGCCTGAGGTCGTGGAAGCGGATGCGGCGGAGGTCGGCCTTGCCGAGGAGCGTGGTGAAGGCGCGGGTGAGGTTGGTCGGGTCGAGCGGTCCGCGCTGCGCAGTGGTGAAGACGTACCTGTTTGCCTGCTGTCTCGCGCTCACGCTTGCTGTTCGTGGTGGCACTTCAGCGACTGGACGCAGCGGTCGGGGATAGCGATGCGGCGTTCGGAGGCCCAGGTCTTGGTGGGCAGCCTGGTGAGCCCGCCTGCGGACGTGCGCTGCACGGTTCGACGGATTGCGGCGGTGCCCGCGTCGAGGCCGAGGTCTTCCCAGTGCAGGTCGAGGAGTTCGCCCTTGCGGAGTCCGGTGTGGAGAGCGAGTTCGAACAGCGCGTACAGGCGGAGGTCCTGGGCGGTGGTGATGAGCCGGCGGGCTTCATCGGCGGTGAGGGGTTCGAAGCGTCGGGGGCGCGGCCTGCTCGCGCGCTGCGGTCACCTCCGCTCTGGCCCTGGCCCGGTCCTCCTTGAAGACCAGCACACCGGCCAACACGTCCAGGGCCTCAGCGATCCTCTCCCGCCAGTCAGCGAACTCGACGGAATAGGGATCGGACGGCTGCTGCGACTTCACGAAGCGGAGATGGCGCAGGGCGTGCTTCAGCACGGGGGCAACCACGAGGCTTCTTTCGATCGGACCCGGTCGACCCCATCGTGCACCACTTTCACAACACGGCCCAGTCCCACTGGCCGATGACGAAAGTGGTCGTCGGATCGGGCTCGCGAAGGCCGGCATGGGCGCGGGCCTCTTCGGTTCGCCAGGCGCGGCGGTCGTCCTGGGCGGTCAGCCAAGCCGGTGTCCTTGATGTCGAGGCCGGGGGTGACAGGCAGCCCCTCTGTGCAATCGGTGTGCTTGTCGGCCGTGTTCTTGCGGGTGCCGCCAGCGGCGGGAACACAGCCGGCCGCCTACCAGCGGTCCTTCCAGCGCTGGCTGATGGCGCCCTCCCGTGGTTCGGGCGCTTGCGGTCGCCAAGCGGTCGTCGAAGATCGATGTTCTAGGGTACGAACATGAGTGCGCAGACATACGTGGCGGAGCTGTTCTCCCTCGAAGGCCGGGTCGCCGTCGTCACCGGTGGGAGTTCCGGCATCGGGCGGGGGATCGCCGGGGCTCTCGCGCGTGCGGGGGCGGCCGTCGTCGTGGTGGCGCGGCGGGAGGCGGAGTTGCGGGCCGCCGTCGAGGAGGTGCGTGCCGAGGGGGGCCGCGCCGCCTGGGTGAGTGCGGATCTCGCGACCGCCGACGGGGTGCGCGCGGGTGCGGAGGAGGTGGCCGGGGCGTTCGGGGAGCCGGACATCCTGGTGAACTGCGCCGGGGTCAACATCCGTCCCCCGATGGGCGATCTCGGCGAGGACGTCTGGGACACCACGATGGCGGTGAACCTGAAGGCGCCGTTCCTGCTCGGGCAGCGGTTCGGGCCGGGGATGGCCGAGCGGGGCTACGGGCGGATCATCCACGTCACCTCGCAGCAGGCGCACCGGGCGTTCGTGGACAGCGGTGCGTACGGGGTGTCCAAGGGCGGGCTGGAGTCGCTGGCCCGGTCGCAGGCCGAGGCGTGGTCACCGTACGGCGTCACCGTGAACACCCTGGTGCCCGGCTTCGTGCCGACGCCGCTGAACCGGCAGTTGGCCTCCGATCCGGAGAAGGTGGCGTCGCTGGCCGCGCGGACCCTGGTCGGCCGCAACGGGCTGGTGGAGGACTTCGCCGGGGCGGCGGTGTTCCTGGCGGGGCGCTCCTCCGCGTACGTGACCGGGCAGTCGGTCTTCGTGGACGGCGGGTTCTCGGTGCACTGAACCCGCCGTCGAGGAAGGGGAACGGGGCCGTCAGGCCTCCTCGCGCTCCGCGGCGGCCACCGCTTCGGCGGCCGCGGTCTCGACGGCGGCCGAGACGGCCTCCTTGTCGAGGCCGAGGCCGGTCAGCGCGCCGGAGCCGTCCTCGAACTCGAGCAGGGCGAGCAGGACGTGCTCGGTGCCGACGTAGTCGTGTCCGAGCCTCAGCGCCTCGCGGAAGGTCAGTTCCAGGACCTTGCGGGCGTCCGCGTCGTAGGGGATCAGCTCCGGCACCTCGGCCGCGGCGGGGGGCAGTCCGGCGGTGACCGCGGTGCGGACGGCGTCCGGTGTCACGCCGCGGCCCGCGATGACGCGGGCGGCGACGCCCTCCGGCTCGGCGAGGAGGCCGAGGGCGAGGTGGGCGGGGAGGATCTCGTCGTGCCGGGATGCCTGGGCCTCGTTGTGGGCGGCCATGACGACGTTGCGGGCCCGCGGGGTGAAGCGGCCGAACCCCTGGCTGGAGTCCATGGCGGGCGTCTCGTCGGCCTTCTTGGGCACGAAGCGCTTCTGGGCCGCCTGACGGGTGACCCCCATGCTCCGGCCGATGTCGGTCCAGGAGGCGCCGGAGCGGCGGGCCTGGTCCACGAAGTGGCCGATGAGGTGGTCGGCGACGTCACCGAGGTGGTCGGCGGCGACGACCGCGCCGGAAAGCTGTTCCAGGGCGTCGGTGTGGGAGCTCTTGATGGCCTGGATCAGGTCGTCGAGGCGGACGGAGGGCGTGGCGGGAAGAGGCTGCGTCATGCGTCAACCCTAAGTTGACACCATGAGGGTGTCAACCTTGGGTTGTCAGCGGAACGCGGCCTCTTCCGGCGCGGGGCTCAGAGGTCGAGGTCCACGACGACCGGGGCGTGGTCGGACGCGCCCTTGCCCTTGCGCTCCTCGCGGTCGACGTAGCTGTCCTTCACGGCGGCGGCGAAGGGGGCGTTGCCGAAGGCGAGGTCGATCCGCATCCCCTTGTTCTTCGGGAAGCGCAGCTCTCGGTAGTCCCAGAAGGTGTACGCGCGGTCGTACTTGAGCGGACGGGGCCTCACCTCGGTGAGCCCCTCCGCCTCCAGGGCGGCGAGGGCCGCGCGCTCGGCGGGCGTGACGTGGGTGGCCCCCGCGAAGAGGGCCGGATCCCAGACGTCCTCGTCGGTCGGGGCCACGTTGAAGTCGCCCAGGACCGCGAACGGCGCGGACCCCGCCGCGTCCGCCGCCACGGCCGTCCGCAGCGCCTCCAGCCAGCGCAGCTTGTACGTGTAGTGGGCGTGCTCGACCTCACGGCCGTTGGGCACGTAGACCGACCAGAGGCGCACGGGCCCGCAGGTCGCGGAGATCGCGCGCGGCTCGGCCAGCCCGTCGTACTCCGGGCCGCCCGGCAGCCCGGACACGACGTCGGCCAGGCCGACGCGGGAGAGCAGCGCGACCCCGTTCCACCGGCCCGTGGCGTTGACGGCGGACTCGTAACCCAGCTCGCGCAACGGCTCGAAGGGGAACTGCTCGGCCGCGCACTTGGTCTCCTGGATGCACAGCACGTCGGTGCCGCTGCTCTCCAGCCAGGCGAGCAGCCTCGGCAGTCGGGCGGTGATCGAATTGACGTTCCAGGTGGCGATGCGCATGGCAGCCAACCTAGCGGCTCGCACTGACAGCCGTCGTACCGCTCACAGCTCGGTGGTGCCGCCCGGCGCCAGCCGGCCGTGGTCCGTGCCGCCCAGAGGGCCGATCTGACTGTCGTAGATCGGCCGTGCGAGGTCGGTCAGCAGGGCGTCGTGCACGTCGATGGCGCGCCGCGGCGCGACCTCGCGCACGTAGTCGATGACTTCGGAGATCTTGTTCCAGGGGGCCATCACCGGCAGCAGCAGGGTGTCGACGGGGACCTCGGGAACGGTGAGCGCGTCGCCGGGGTGGAAGACCGAGCCGTCCACCAGGAAGCCGACGTTGGTGATCCGCGGAATGTCCGGGTGGATCACCGCGTGCAGCTCGCCGTGGACCGCGACGTCGAACCCGGCGGCGGTGAACGTGTCGCCGTGGCCCACGGTGTGCACGCGCCCCGGAAACGCGGCCGAGAGCTGCTCGGCCACACTGCGCAGGGTCCAGATCTCGGCCCCCGGACTGGCCTCCAGTCCCGCCCTCAGCCGCGCCTCGTTGAAGTGGTCCGGGTGCTCGTGCGTGACCAGGAGGACGTCCGCGCCGACGGCCGCGTCGTCCTCGGAGAACCCGCCGGGGTCGATGACCAGGACGCGCCCCTCCTTCTCGATCCGGATGCAGGAGTGCGTCTTCTTGGTGAGCGTCAGCGGCGAGGTGTCCATGGCCCCATCCTGCTACGCGGGCGGAGTGGTTTCCTCCTGGATCACGGTCTGCGCGGTGGCGAAGGCGGCGCCGGCGGCCGGAATCCCGCAGTAGACGGCGGTCTGGAGCAGGACTTCCTTGATCTCGTCGGGCGTCAGGCCGTTGCGCAGGGCGGCGCGGGTGTGGGCGGCCAGGTGCTCCAGGCGGCCGGAGGCGACGAGCGCGGTGAGCGTGACGCAGCTACGGGTGCGGCGGTCCAGGCCCTCCCGGCTCCAGACGTCGCCCCAGGCGTACCGGGTGACCAGCTCCTCGAAGTCCTCGGTGAACGCGTCGGCCGAGGCGTTGGCCGCGTCGACGTGGGCGTCCCCCAGGACCTCGCGGCGCACCTTCGCCCCCCGCTCGAACCGCGCGTCCGGCGTGGTCGCGAGCGGGGCCGGCGCGGCGGGGGCGATCTCGGCCACCGGGGCGAAGGGGGCGGGCGGGGCGGCGGGAACCGGGCCGGGGACGGGAAAGGCCGCGAGGGTGTCCTGCCAACCGCTGGAGAAGTGCGTCACGAGCAGGTCGCAGACGGCGGCCGGCTGCTCGACCGGCGCGAGATGGGAGGCGGCGGGGACGAGGGCGAGGCGGGCGTCCGGTATGCCGGCGACCAGCGTGCGGGCCTCGGCGGGCCCGGTGACCCGGTCCTCCGCGCCCACCAGCACCAGGGTGGGGACGCCGATCCGGCCCAGCCGGTCGCGGATGTCGAACGTCGCCAGCGCCTCGCAGGCGGCGATGTAGCAGCCGGGGTCGGTGGTGCGGACCATCTGCACGGCCCATTCGACGATGGCGGGCTGCGCGGCGGCGAAGCCGGCCGTGAACCAGCGTTCCGGCGCGGTACGGGCCATCGGCTCCAGGCCGTTGGTGCGCACGATCACGCCGCGCTGACGGAACTCGTCGGCGGTGCCGAACCGGGGCGAGGAGGCGACGAGCGCCAGCGAGGCCACCCGCTGGGGGTGGCGCAGGGCCAGTTCGGCTCCGACCGCGCCGCCGATGGAACAGCCCGCGTAGCCGAAGCGCTGCACTCCGAGCCCGTCCAGGGTGGCGAGGAGCCGGTCGGCCAGCTCGGCGACCGAGGCCGCGGCGCGGGCGGGGGCCCCGCCGTGGCCGGGCAGGTCGTAGCGGAGGACCCGCCAGTGCTGGGCCAGCTCGGGCACCTGGCGGTCCCACATGTGCCAGGTGGTGCCGAGGGAGGGGCCGACCACCAGGACCGGGGCGTCCTCGGGTCCGTCAAAGCGGTACTGCAGCGTTTCGGTCTTGGCTTCGCTCACGGGTTCACACCTTCATCTGTCACGAACTGTCACACGCCCCCTGCGAGACCTCCCCATGCCTCCGCTGCTGGAGGCAGGTCCGCCGCGTCCGGCTTCACGTACCGCTCCTGCGCCATCCCCACGTCCGTGGGCCCGGCCCCCCGGGCGAGCGGGTGATTCGGCGCCCGGTCGTCGGAGACGTACGCGAGGCAAGACGTCCGAGCATCGTACAGACGGACCAGGCGGAGGCCTTTTCCCTCCATGATCACGTGGACCGCACCGGCGACTGCCGGCTCGGACCGGGCGGGCCCGGTCTTCCGGAGGGGGCCGCCGGACAGCCGATCACCCGAGCGACAGGAAGCTGCGCCAGGGGGGCGCACCCCGCACTCCCCTGGCACGCGCTGCGGCCGGGCAGTCGGGGGGGGGGGGGGGGGGGGGGGGGGGGGGGGGGAGGAGGGGGGGGGGGGGGGGGGGGGGGGGGGGGGGGGGGCGAGGGGGGGGGGGGAGGGGGGGGGAGTGGG
>NZ_JBVJCD010000025.1:34073-51323 GCF_055588985.1 Streptomyces sp. NPDC041970 | reverse complement strand
CCCACACGCACCCCCCCCCCCCCCCCCCCCCCCCCCCCCCCCCCCCTCCCCCCCCCCCTCCTCCCCCCCCTCCCCCCCCCTCCCCCCCCCCCCCCCCCCCCCCCCCCCCCCCGCCGGGGTACGACCGCGGGATGATCGCCGCTCCCTCCCCCGGTCGCAGAACGGCCGCTCACCGGGCGTGCGCGTGTACGACCCCGGTCGTACACGCTCGCGACCGGGGATGGACGCGGCACCGGGCGCCCGGCCCCGAGGATGGCCGGGTGACCGAGATCATCGCGGGACTGTACGTGTCCCCTACGGAAATCCTCGCCGTCCTGGGCGCCGCCGCACTGGTGGTGGCGCGCTGGCTTCCTCCCGCTGTCCGCGCACGGGCCACGGTCGCCGCGGTGGCGGTCCTCGTGCTGTCCGCGATCGTGCTGAGTGCGGTGGGGAGCCGCTGGCAGATGCTGCCGGTACTGGCGGGCGCCGCCGCCGCGTTGCCGTTCGCCCTCTCCCCCCTGGTGCGACGCCGTACCGGCCGGCCGGCGTGGCGGGCCCGGCGGTGGCTGGCCCTGCCGGCGTCGGCGGCCTGCCTCGCCTTGATATCCGCGGGCCCGGTGGCCGCGTGGGCCTTTCCCGTGCCCGTCTTCCCCGAGCCGTCGGGCCGCTTCGCGGTCGGCACCCGTGTGGTGCAGTGGACCGACCCGCACCGCCCCGAGACGTTCACCGCCGATCCGCGCGACCGGCGCACGGTCGTGGTCCAGCTCTGGTATCCCGCGCGGAAGAGCCCCGCGGGCGCGCAGCGGGCCCGGTACCTCGGACGCACGGAGCACGAGGCGCGCACCGTCTCCGCCGCCCTCGCCCGCCAGGTCGGCCTGCCCGGATTCCTGGTCGCCGGCGTCCCGCGCGCCCGCAGCCACGCGGTCGTCGACGCCCCGGTGGCCGGCGGGGGCGGACGGTTCCCGGTCGTGCTCTTCTCCCCCGGATCGGGCGGCGTGCGTACCCAGAACACCGCCTGGGCGGAGGAACTGGCCGGCCACGGCTACCTGGTCGCCGCCCTCGACCACCCGTACGACTCCGCCGCCGTGGTCCTCGCGGACGGCCGAACGGCGCACACCAGGACCGCCTCCACCGGCGACCGGCGGAAGGACGACGCGTTGGCGGCCGACTGGACGGCCGTCCGGGCCGCCGACCTCAGCTTCGTCCTCAGCCGGCTGGAGCGTCCGGTCCGGGGGGAGGAGGAGACCGGCCCGCTGACAGCACGTCTGGACACCCGTCGGGCCGCGGTCGCCGGCCATTCCATGGGCGGGGCCGCCGCTCTCCAGGCAGCCCGGCGGGACCGCCGGTTCGACGCCGTCATCGACCTGGACGGCTACCCCCACGGCCCCGCCTCCCCGCCCCTCCACCAGCCGACGCTCGCACTCACCCAGGCCCTCACCTCCGCGACCGACCCGCGCTACCTGCCTCGCCTCACCGAGGCCCTCCGGCACAACACCGCGACGAGCTACCGGCTCCCCCTTCCCGGCTCCGCACACCTCACCTTCATGGACGGCCCCCTGTACCTGCCGCCCGTGCCCTCGATCGTCGGCTCCCTGGGCCGGACCGAGAGCCCGCGCGTCGTCGCCGCGACCACGCTCGCCTTCCTGGACACCGCCCTGCGGCACAGACCCGGCGACCTGGCGGCCGTTCTGTCGTCCTACGGCGACCTCGGCGTCCACCGCCCGGACGGCAGCCGCTGATCGGACGGGCCGCGGCAGCGGGCGGCACGGCGAGCCGTCCTGGGTCGGCCTCCGGGCGTCCGACGACGCCCAGGCCGTCGCGGGGCCTCCGGGCCGCCCGCCCCGGCGTACGCCCGGCCCCGATCGGCTCGCGGACCGTACGGACCGCCGAGACGGCCGAGGTCTACGATCGGCCCATGGAGACGCCGCTGCCGTACGGGGACGGGTTGCGCACGCGGCTGGGCGCGCCCGCGCGGGCCCGTCGGCTGACCAGCAGCCCTCGCTCACGCGTCTGGCGGGTGGATCTGGGCGGGACCCCGGCGGTCCTCAAGCAGATCGTCGGCGGGACGGACGCCGCCGCCCGGTACGCCCGCGAGGTGGAGGCGCTGCGGCTCGCCGCACGGGTCGATCCGCCCCTGGTCCCCCGCCTCCTCGCCACCGATCCGCGGATGTGCGTGCTGGTGCTGGAGCATGTGGAGCACCGCCGTCCGGCCGCCGACTGGATCGTCGACCACGCCGCGGCCCTGGCCCGCCTGCACTCCGCCACGCGCCCGGAGGACGTCGGCCGCCTGCCCGCGTGGCAGGGCCCCACCCGAGGCGACGCGGTCTCCTTCCTTCGGCTGGCCGGCACCTTGGGCGTCGCCGCCCCGACCGGTGTGCCCTCCGAGCTCGACGCCTTGGTCGACCGGCTGGCCCGGACCGGGGGGCACAGCCTGCTCCACGGCGACCCCTGCCCCGGCAACGACCTGCACACCGCGGGCGGAGTCCGGTTCGTCGACTTCGAGCAGGCGTCGCTGGGCGACGGGATCATGGAGCTCGCCTATCTGCGCATCGGCTTCCCCACCTGCTGGTGCGCCACCGCGCCGCCCGACGCGCTCCTGGCGCGGGCCGAGGCGTCCTACCGGAGAGTCTGGCGGGACGCGACCGGCGCCGAGGCGACCGGAAGCCTGGCCGACGCGTGCGCCGGCTGGCTGATCCGGGGCGACGCCCTGGTGGAGCGGGCCCACCGGGGAGCCGTCGACCATCTCGCCCGCGTCCCCGACCACGACTGGTCGTGGGGTACGGCGACCGCCCGGCAACGGCTGGTCCATCGGCTCGGCGTCGTCGCCCGCATGACCGCGGACCCCGGCCCGCTCACCGGTCTGAGCCGGCTGGCCGCGGATCTGCGGGAGCGCCTTCTCGCCCGGTGGCCCGCGTTGGGCCCGCTGCCGGCCCGACGACCGTAGCGGGCCCGGCGGCCGGGGACGACCCGGCGGCTGCGGCGGACTCGGCGGTCAGGGGAGCCTGTCGGCCGAGGACGGCCCGACGGCCGCGCGGACCCGGCGACTGCGGCGGACCCGGCGGTCAGGGGAGCCTGTCGGCCGAGGACGGCCCGACGGCCTCTGGCGGGCCCGCCCCCTGGGAAGACCCGACCGCTGCGGAGGGCCCGACCACCGTTGCGGCCCCGACCGTCGCACGAAACCAGGCTGGGCGGGTAGGGCCCGCCGCCCAGGAAAACCCGACCGCCACAGGAAGCCCGACCGCCGTGGGAGACCCCACGACCGCGGCGACGCGGCCGCCGTGGACGGTCCGACCGCCGGGGAGGCGCGCGCCGGGTGGGCGTCCGGTCAGGGGGTCGCCGCCGACACCACGTAGACCACGGGGCTGGCCGGGTCGGTCATGTTGACGGTGATGTTCTGGGTGGGGCGCGGTTTGTCGTTCCGGTGGGTGACGCTGGCCCACTCCTGGGTCGGGGCGAAGGACCAGCCGGTGATCTTCAGGTCCCGTTCCCCGATGTCGATCCGGTCGGGCACCAGGGCCGCGCGGCCGGTGCCGACGCCGCTCAGGAAGCGGTCGAGTCCGGCCGAGGTCGTACGGAACTTCGCGTACATCCGGCTGGTCTTCCAGTTGTTGGTCTCGTAGTACTGGACGCCGACGGCGTTGCCGGGGATCGGGACCTCGAAGATGCGGCGCTGCATCCGGGAGGGCCAGCCCTCACGGAGGCCCTGGGCCGCCGCCTCGGCCTCCTTGTCCTTGCCCGAGCGGCGGCTCTGGCCCGCCGAGATGAGCAGGTAGCCCGCCGGGATGCCGATCAGGAGCACGATGATCGTGGCGGTGATGAACCGTCGTCCGAACACCCGCCGGGGGCTCTCGGGCGGCTTGCCCTCGCCGTCGCCCGGCGACTGCGACTGGTGCGGCACCACGGGGTGCTCGGCTGCGATCATGATCAGGTGGTCCCTAGGGTGCTGCGGTCATGGCGTGCTGAGGGGGACGGCGCGCGGGGTTCAGTCGGCGATCCGGGCGGAGCGCGTGCTGCGGATGGTGCTCGCCGCCTGGTCGTAGATCTGGGCGTAGCGCTCGTACCGCTCGACGCGGCGCCGGTTGGCCCGGCGGAAGCGTCGGGCGACCAGCCGGGCCAGGTCCGCAGCGCCGACCATACCGGCCTCCGGGCCGAGCTGCGCCTTCGCGATCCTGGCCTCGGGGCGGTAGCCGCGGCCGGTGAGGTGGCGTTTGAAGGCGTCGCGGGCGGGGCCGATCAGGAGGTCGTCGGCCGCGCTGACGCCGCCCCCGATGACGAAGCAGGACGGGTCGAGCGCGGCGGCCAGGTTGGCGATCCCGACGCCGAGCCACTGGCCGATGTCCTGGAGCAGCTCGATGCACATCGCGTCGCCCTCGCGGGCCAGTTCGGTGATGAGCGGGCCGGTGATGTCGGGGATGCTGCCCTTCACCCGGTCCAGCAGGTAGTGCGCGACGGGGGAGTCGGCGGCGGCCAGCTCCCGGGCCTCGCGGACCAGGGCGTTGCCGGAGCTGTACTGCTCCCAGCAGCCCCGGTTGCCGCAGGGGCAGCGGTGGCCGGAGGGCACGACCTGCATATGGCCGAACTCACCCGCGACCCCGTACTTGCCGCGCTTGACCTGGCCGTCCTCCAGGATCGCGCCGCCGATGCCCGTGCCGAGGGTGATCATGACGAGGTGGTCCTCGCCGCGCCCCGCGCCGAAGCGCCATTCCGCCCAGGCCGCCGTGTTGGCGTCGTTGTCGACCATGACGGGGACGACGAGGCGGGAGGCGATGGCGTCGCGCAGGGGCTCGTCGCGCCAGGCGAGATGCGGGGCGAAGAGGACCTTGGAGCGGTCGGCGTCCACCCAGCCGGCCGCGCCGATGCCGACGGCGTGCACGTCGTGCCGGTCGGAGAGGTCCAGGACCAGCTCGACGATGGTGTCCTCGACGACCTTGGGGCTCTTGGACTTGTCGGGCGTCTCGGTGCGCAGTTGTTCCAGGATGTTGCCGTCGGCGTCGACGACGCCCGCCATCACCTTGGTGCCGCCGATGTCGATGCCGACCGTGGGGACGCGGGGCGCGGTGAGGTGGGAGCGGCGTTCCTTGGTGCCGACGGTCCGGAGGACGGTGGCGCGGGCGGAGCCGCGGTGGGCGAAGTCGCGGTACGTGCTCATCGTCCCTGCGGGGTCGGGGGGCCGGGCGGCTGCGGCGTCCGGCGGCGGACGGCGCCCGCCGTGCTCGATTCTGCCACTGCCGGACCGGTGGGGCCGGTGGGCGGGGTCGGCGGCGACGGGGCGGGCCGCCGGGTCAGGGGGCGCCGCCGCCGGCCTGGGGGCCGCCGAGGCGGGTGGGCGCGGGGGCCCGCTCCAGCTCGTGGCTCAGCTCCTCCAGCTCGCTGCCGCCCGCCATCTGCCTGGTCAGCTCGTCCAGCGTGACGTCGTCCTTCGTGTGGCTGCCGGACATCGTGCCGCGCTTGAGCAGGACGAACCGGTCGCCGACGAGGTAGGCGTGGTGGGGGTTGTGCGTGATGAGGACCACGCCGAGGCCGGCGTCGCGGGCGGCCGCCACGTACTTGAGGACCACGCCGGACTGCTTGACGCCGAGGGCCGCGGTCGGCTCGTCCAGGACCAGGACCTTGGCGCCGAAGTAGACGGCGCGGGCGATGGCCACGCACTGGCGCTCGCCGCCGGAGAGCGTGCCGATGGGCTGGTCGACGTCGCGCAGGTCGATGCCCATGCGCAGCAGCTCGGCGCGGGTCGTCTCGCGCATCAGCCTCACGTCGAGGCGCTTGAAGGGACCCGCGCCGGTGGTCGGCTCGGAGCCGAGGAAGAAGTTCCGCCAGACCGGCATCAGCGGGACGACGGCGAGGTCCTGGTAGACGGTGGCGATGCCCCGGTCCAGGGCCTCGCGCGGGTTGGCGAGGGAGGTCTCCTCCCCCTCGATCAGGAAGCGCCCGGCGTCGTGCCGGTGCAGCCCCGCGATGATCTTGATGAGGGTGGACTTCCCGGCGCCGTTGTCGCCGAGCACGCAGGTGATCTGCCCGGCGTGCACCTCCAGCGAGACGTGCTCCAGGGCCTTGATGTTGCCGTAGTACTTGGCGACGTCGGCCAGCTCGACCAGCGGGCCGCTCGAAAGCTCAGGGGTGGCCGTCAGCTCAGGGGTGGCCGTCATGCCGTCGCCTCCGCGCGCTTGCGCACCCACGCGTTGAGCAGGGTGGCCAGGAGCAGCATCGCTCCCAGGAAGAATTTGAACCAGTCCGGGTTCCACTCGGCGTAGACGATGCCCTTGCTGGTCATGCCGAAGATGGCCGCGCCGACCGCCGAGCCGATCGCGGAGCCGTAACCGCCGGTGATCAGGCAGCCGCCGATGACGGCGGCGATGATGTACGTCAGCTCGTTGCCGACGCCCTCGCCGGACTGGACGACGTCGTAGCTGAACAGCAGGTGCTGGCCGGAGACCCAGGCGGCGAAGGCCACGCCCAGGTAGAGCCCGATCTTGGTGCGGAAGACCGGGACGCCGACCGCGCGGGCGGCGTCGGCCTCGCCGCCGACGGCGAAGATCCAGTTGCCGAAGCGGGTGCGCAGGAGGATCCAGGTGGCGACCGCGACGAGCGCCGCCCACCACAGGATGGTCACCTTGAACTCGACGCCGCCGAGGGTCAGCGTCGAGGCGAACACGGCGCGGGCCGACGTGAAGCCCTCCATGTCGCCGATGGCCTTGGTGGAGACGGTGCCGCTGATCAGTTTGGTGAGGCCGAGGTTGAGGCCGGTCAGCATCAGGAACGTGCCGAGCGTGATGATGAAGCTGGGCAGCTCGGTGCGGGTCAGCATGAAGCCGTTGAACGCGCCGATGGCGAGCGTGACCAGCAGCGACACCAGGACGCCGACCCAGACGTTGGCCGTCATCTGGTAACTGAACATCGAGGAGACCAGCGCGGAGCTGGTGACCAGCACCCCGGCGGAGAGGTCGAACTCCCCGCCGATCATCAGCAGCGCGACCGGTGCGGCCATGATGCCGAGGGTGGAGGCGGCGTACAGCACGGTGCCGAAGCTGGACGCCTGGAGGAAGCTGTCGGCGACGATCGCGAAGAAGAGGAAGACGGCGGCCGCGCCGACGACGGAGCCCAGCTCGGGGCGGCCGAGCAGCCGGCGGAGCGGCGAGGTCCGCACCAGCCGCTCGTCGGTCTGCCGGGGGGCGGTGGTGGAGCCGCTCATCGCGTGCCCCGCTTGGTGTAGTCGGCCAGCGCGTCGGCGTCGTCGGCGGTGATGACCTGCGGTCCGGTCAGGACGGGCAGGCCGCCGCCGAGGGCGTTGCGGTTGTAGCGGTACAGCCAGAGCAGGTCGACGGCCTCGTACCCCTGGAGGTAGGGCTGCTGGTCGACGGCGAAGCCGAGCTTGCCGTCCTGGAGGCCGGTGGCGACCTTGGCGTTCAGGTCGAAGGTGTCCACCTCCGCCTTGCTGCCCGCGGTCCGCTTGGCCTGGACGGCGGCGTCGGCGAAGGGGGCGCCGAGGGTGACGACCGCGTCGATGGCCCGGTCGGACTGGAGCTTGGCCTCGATGGACGCCGTGACGTCGGGCATGTTGGTGCCGTCGACGTAGAGGTTCTGCATCGTGCCGTCGAACGTCTTCTTCGCCCCGGCGCAGCGCTGCTCGTGGCCGACGTTGCCCTGCTCGTGCAGGACGCACAGGGCCTTCTTGCGGCCGCGGGTGTTCAGCTCGGTCCCGACGGCCTCGCCGGCGATCGACTCGTCCTGGCCGATGTGGGCGAGCGCGCCGAACTCCTTGGACTCGGCGGAGCCGGAGTTGACGGTGACGACGGGGATGCCCGCCTTGACCGCCTTGGCGACCACGGCCTTCATCGCGTCCGGCTTGGCCAGCGAGACGATCAGCCCGTCGACCTTCTTGTCGATCGCGGTCTGGACGAGCTGGGCCTGCTGCTGGGCCTCGTCGTCGTGCGAGTAGAGGAAGGTGATGTTGTCCTTGACGGCCGCCTGCTCGGCGCCCTTCTGGACGATGTCCCAGAAGGTGTCGCCGTCGCCCGAGTGGGTGACCATGGCGAAGGTCCAGCGCGGTGTGTCCACCGCGGAGCGCCCCTCGGCCGCGGCGGCCGCGCGCTCCTCGGCACGCTTGCCGCCGGTGCTGCTGCATCCCGCGAGGGAGGCGCCGAGCACCACTGCCAGCACGGCGCCCATGACGCGTACCCCTGTCCGAACCCTTGCCACGACGCCGTGCCCTTCTACCGCTGCTCGCTGTGCTGCTTGACGGGGTCGGGGAGTGTACGGTCCCGGCCCCGCTGCCCAAGTATCCCCGAGCCCTGCCCGCTCCCGCCCGGCAGGGGCCGGGGGCGGGGCTCAGGGGCGTACGAGGAGCTGGAACTCGAAGGCGTACCGGGTGGCGCGGTAGAGGTGCGAGCCGAACTCGACCGCCCGGCCGGTGTCGTCGTACGTGGTGCGCTCCATCGTGAGCAGCGGGGCGCCCGCCGGCTCCTCCAGCAGCCGTGCCCGGCGCTCGTCGGCGGCGCACGCGCCGACGGACTGGCGGGCGCTGTGCAGGGTGATGCCCGAGGCGCGCAGGAGCCGGTAGAGCCCGGTGGCCTCCAGCTCGTCGGTGGCCGGCGGGAGCAGGCCGGGCGGCAGGTGGTTGCGCAGGAGGGCGATCGGTTCGCCGTGGGCGCTGCGCAGCCGCTCGACGAGGCGCACCTCGCTGCCCTCCGCGACGCCGAGCGCGGCGGCGACCTCCGCGCCGGCCGGTTCCGTCGTGTTGCGCAGGACGCGGGTGGCGGGGCGGCGGCCGGCCGCCTCCAGGTCGTCGTAGAGCGAGCCGAGCTCCGGCGGGCGGGGGACGGTGCTGTGGACGACCTGGGTGCCGACGCCCCGGCGGCGCACCATCAGCCCCTTGTCGACGAGCGACTGGACGGCCTGGCGGACGGTGGGGCGGGACACGCCGAGGCGGTGCGCGAGGTCGATCTCGTTGCCCAGCAGGGAGCCGGGGGGCAGGCGGCCCTGTTCGACGGCGGCCTGCAACTGCCGCGCCACCTGCACGTGGAGCGGCACGGGGCTGGTGCGGTCCACGCTCAGCGGCAGCGGCTGATCGGCTCCTCGTGCGGTCACGGGGCGAGCGTAGTTCGCTTGTCCGGACAAAGCCACGGTGCGGTGGGCCGGGCCGACGCGGGCCGTTTGTCAGGACAAATCCTTGACAGGACGACCGGCCGAAGCCACCTTGGGGGCCATGCGCATCGGACTGATCGGTACGGGACGGATCGGCACGTTCCACGCACAGGCGCTGAGCCGCCACCCCGCCGTGGACGCCCTGCTGCTGGCGGACGCGGACCCGGCGCGGGCCGCCTGTGCGGCGGCGCGGACGGGGGGCTCGGCCGTCTCGGTGGACGCGCTGTTCGGGGGCGGGGGCGGCGGCCGGCCCGACGCCGTGGTGATCTGCTCGGCGACCGCGGCCCACGCCGGCCACATCGCGCGGGCCGCCCGTGCGGGGCTTCCCGTGTTCTGCGAGAAGCCCATCGCCCTCGACCTGCCCGGCACGCTGGCCGCGCTGGCGGAGGCCGAGGCGGCGGGCAGCGTGCTGCAGCTCGGTTTCATGCGCCGCTTCGACGCCGGGTACCGGGCGGCGAGGGAGGCCGTACGGGCGGGCCGGCTCGGGCGGCTGCACACCGTGCGGGCCGTCACCTCCGACCCCGCCCCGCCGCCCGCCGCCTACCTCCCGCTCTCCGGCGGGCTGTACCGCGACTGCCTGGTCCACGACTTCGACGTCCTGCGCTGGGTCACGGGCCGCGAGGTGTCCGAGGTGTACGCCGCCGGCTCGGACGCCGGGCCCGCGGTGTTCCGGGCGGCGGGCGACGTGGACACGGCCGCCGCCCTGCTCACCCTGGACGACGGGACGCTCGCCACCGCCACCGCGACCCGGTGCAACGGCGCCGGGTACGACGTGCGGCTGGAGCTGGCGGGCGAGCGGGACCAGATCGCCGTGGGCCTGGACGACCGCACCCCGCTCACCTCGGTCGAGCCGGGAGCCCCCGGCGCCCCGGTGAAGCCCTGGCCGGGCTTCCTGGAGCGGTTCGCCCCGGCGTACGAGGCGGAGCTGGACGCCTTCCTGCGCGTGGTGCGCGGCGAGCTGGCCAACCCGTGCGACGGGCGGGAGGCCCTGCAGGCCCTGCGGATCGCCGAGGCGTGCGCGACCTCCCGCCGCGAGCGCCGCCCGGTCGCGCTGGCCGAGATCCCGGGCGGCTGAACGCCGCGGCCGGGCTCAGGGCGCGGCCGGGGCGCGCTCCCGGTCCGCGCCGCGGCGGCCCCAGGCGGTGCCCGCCAGGACGAGGACCGCGCCGACCGCGCCGACGGCGCCGAGCCGTTCCCCGCCGAGGCTGATGCCGACGGCGGCGGCCCACAGCGGTTCGGTGCCGAGCAGGAGGCTGACGCGGGACGGCGAGGTGCGGCGCACCGACCACATCTGCACGAAGAACGCGAACAGCGTGCAGAACACCGAGAGGAAGACCAGGCCCGCCCACTCCCGCGCGCCGAAGTCCGCCGCCGCGGCCCACGGCGACGCGCCGGTGCCCGGCGCCGCGGCGAGGACGGCGAAGACGGCCACCGCGCAGCCGAGCTGGACGGTGGTCAGGGAGAGCGGGTCGGCGTCGCGGATCGCCCTGATCCGGGCCATCGCCAGGACGTGGACGGTCCGCGCGAGGGCCGCGCACAGCATCAGCAGGTCGCCGCCCGAGGGACTGGTGAACCCGCCGCCCCAGGTCAGCAGGGCCACCCCCGCGACGGAGAGCCCGGCCGCGGCGACGAAACCGGCCGGCGGGCGGACGCGGGTCGCCGCCGCTTCGGCGAGCGGCGTGAAGACCATGGTCAGGCTGATGATCAGCCCGGCGTTGGTGGCCGAGGTGTGCACCACCCCGTAGGTCTCCAGCAGGAAGATGCCGCTCAGCACCAGGCCCAGCACCCCGGCGCCCCGCCACTGCGGGAGGGTGAGCGCCCGCAGCCTGCGCCACCCGACCGCCACGAGCACCGGCAGCACGACCGCGAAACGCAGGACCAGGACGGCGATGACGGTGTGGGCGGTGGTGATGCCCTTGGCCGCGAGATAGCTCGCGCCCCAGACGACGGCGACCGCGAGGACGGGCAGGTCGGTGGTCCAGGCCCGGCGCGGGGCGGCGAGGGCGGGCACGGCGGCAGTGGACACCTGGTTCTCCTGGATCTCCCCGGACATGGTGGGAGACCTCACCGGCTCGCACGCGGAACGATCACGCTACGCGCCGGGCGGCGCAGAAGGGAACACCTGTCTCAGCACTCGGATCGTCGCGGGGCATCGCCCGTGGTCAGGGGCGTGCGGCCGGCCGACCGGGCGGCGGCGGGTCCGCCGACCGCCCCGCCGCTCCCTAGACTGACGCCTCGATAACTCTGAGGCGCGGAGTGGTCACATGGTGTTGGTGAGGGCGGACGGGCGGGTCGAGCGGGGGAACCAGACCCGGCAGACCGTGCTGGGGCGGGCGGTGCAGATCGCCTCGGTCGAGGGTCTGGAGGGGCTGTCGCTGGGGCGGTTGGCGACGGAGCTGCGGCTGAGCAAGAGCGGGGTGTTCGCCCTGTTCGGCTCGAAGGAGGAACTGCAACTGGCCACCGTGCGGGCCGCGGTGGCCGTCTACGTCGACCATGTGCTGCGCCCCGCCCGGTCGGTGCCGCCGGGGCTCGGGCGGGTCTGGCGGCTCTGCGAGGCGTGGATCGCCTACTCCCGCGGCCGGGTGTTCCGGGGCGGCTGCTTCTTCTACGCCGCCACCGCCGAGTTCGACGCCCGCAGCGGCAAGGTGCACGACGCGCTGGCGTCCGCGCAGACGGGGTGGGTCACCTTCGTGGAGCAGACGATCGAGGAGGCCAGGGCGGCCGGGGAGCTGGCTCCGGAGACCGATGTGTGCCAACTGGCGTTCGAGGTGATCGCCCTGCTGGAGCTGGCCAACGCCGAGTCGGTGCTCCAGAACAACGCGCTCGGCTACGACAAGGCCGCGCGCTCCATCCTGGGCCGGTTGCGGGCGGCCGCGACGGACCCGGCGCTGCTGCCGGCCGGCTGAGGCCGGGGCGCTCCGGGGCCGCCGGGGCCGGGGCCGCCCGCCGGGGCCGGAGGTGGCCGAATCGCGCCGGTCCGGTAGGCGGGGATCGCGATGCCGCGGGGCGTGGAGCGGGCCGGCGGTGGGCGTCCGATTCCCGCCGGTGCGGAGGCCGCCGGCCGCGTTTGCTGGTGATCGCCGCCGAAGCGACGGCGATCACCAGCCGCGAGGAAGAGGAACCCGTCATGTCCAGCATCACCCCCGTAAGCCCTTCCCACCGGGCCGCCCTGGTCACCGGAGGCAGTCGGGGCATCGGCGCCGCCGTCGCGCTGCGGCTCGCCCGTGAGGGCGCGGACGTCGCCGTCACCTACGTCCGCGACGAGGCGGCGGCCCGCGCGGTCGTGGCGGAGATCGAGGGGCTCGGCCGCCGGGCCGCCGCCCTGCGCTGCGACGCGGCCGACGCCGAGGCGGCCGCCGACGCCGTGCACCGGGCGGCGGACGCGCTCGGCCGGCTCGACGTCCTGGTCAACAACGCGGGCATCGGCCTCCTGGGCCCGATCTCCGCGCTCACCCCGTCGGAGGTGGACCGGGTGCTGGCCGTGAACGTGCGGGCGGTGTTCCTCGCCTGCCGGGCGGCCGCGGACCGGATGGCCGACGGCGGCCGCATCGTCTCCGTCGGCACCGCCCTGAGCCGGTACACGGGCGGGCAGGGCGCCACGCTCTACACGATGAGCAAGTCCGCCCTGGCCGGGCTGACCAAGCCGCTCGCCCGCGAGCTGGGGCCGCGCGGCATCACGGTGAACCTGGTCCAGCCGGGTCCGGTCGACACCGATCTCAACCCGGCCGACGGGCCGTACGCCGAGGGCCAGCGCGCCGCGACCGCGCTGGGCCGGTTCGGCACGGCGCAGGAGGTCGCCTCCCTCGTCGCGTACCTGGCGAGCGCGGACGCGGCCTTCATCACCGGCACGGAGGTCGTGGTGGACGGGGGCCACGCGGCCTGACCGGCCCCGGCCGTCCGCCGAGCTGCCCCGTCCCGCCCGCGCCCCTACGCTGGCCGGGACGGGGCGGCGACGGGAAGGACACGGCCATGTCCGGCACACCGGTGTACGTGCTCAACGACGGAACCGAGCTCCCGGCGGTGGGGTTCGGCACCTACCCGCTGGACGACGCCCAGGCCGAGGAGGCCGTCGCGGGGGCCCTGGAGACCGGCTACCGGCTCGTGGACACGGCGGTGAACTACGGCAACGAGGCCGGCGTCGGCCGGGGCATCGCCCGCAGCGGCGTCCCGCGCGAGGAGGTGCTGGTCACCACGAAGGTCCCCGGCCGGCACCAGGGGTACGAGGCGACGCTCGCCTCGTTCGAGGAGTCGCGGGCCCGCCTCGGCCTCGCGTACGTCGACCTCTACCTGATCCACTGGCCGCTTCCGCGCCTCGACCGGTACGTGGAGACGTGGCGGGCGATGATCAGGCTCCGCGAGGAGGGCCTGGTCCGCTCCATCGGCGTCTCCAACTTCACCGCCGGGCACCTGGAGCGACTGGAACGGGAGACGGGCGTGCTGCCCTCGGTCGACCAGATCGAGATGCACCCGCTGCTCCCGCAGGAGGAGCTGCGGGCCGCGCTCACCGCGAAGGGCGTCCGCGCGGAGAGCTGGAGCCCGCTCGCCCGCGGCCGGGAGGTGCTGGAGGACCCCTCCACCGTGGCGATCGCCGAGGACCACGGGGTGAGCCCCGCCCAGGTCGTGCTGCGCTGGCACACCCAGCTCGGCGCGGTGCCGCTCCCGAAGTCGGCGGACCCGGCGCGCCGGCGCGAGAACCTCGACCTGTTCGGGTTCGAGCTGACGGCCCAGGAGTTGACGACGATGGCGTACGGGCGGCAGCGGCGGTTCGGCGGCGACCCGGAGTCCCACGAGGAGTTCTGAGCGTCGGGCGAGTCCTGTGCGGGGGCTCGGGGAGCCCGCGAAGGGGGTCCGAGCGCCCCGCCGGGGGCGGCTCGCGGTCAGCGGTCGCGCGGGGCGACCTCCGCCATCCGGGACCAGCCCTCGCCCTCCACCTCGACGTTGATGATCTCGGGGACCTCGGCCACCATCTCCGACATCGTCTCGATCGCCGCCGTGAAGTGGTCGGAGTTCACGTGCGCCTCCCCGGCCGCCGCGTCGGCGAAGGCCTCCAGCAGCACGAACCGGTTCGGGTCGTCCACGCTGGTGGACCAGTCGAAGAAGACGTTGCCGGGCTCGGCGCGGGTGGCGGCGGTGAAGTCCGCCAGCGCGGGGAGCCAGTTGTCGCGCTCCTCGGCGCGGGCGGTGAACCTGACGGCGATGAAGATCATGGGGTGCTCCTGGTCGGTACGGGAGACAGGCGCGGGCCCGGCCCGCAGGCCGCCCGCCCCTTCCCGACCAGGGTGGCACACCCGTACGCGACCGGACCGACCGGGCAGACCCCCGGCGACCGCCCGGTCAGGGGCGTTCGGGCCTCTCCAACAGGCGGCCGACGGGTTCGGCGCAGACGCCGTCCGCCGCGATGCGGACCCCGCGCAGCCAACTGGAGCGGACCACGCCGTGCAGGGTCTTCCCCGCGTAGGCGGTGACCTGGTTGCGGTGGAACAGCTCGGCGGGGTCGACGGTGAAGGTCGCCTCGGGGTCGAGGACCGCGAAGTCGGCGTCGCGTCCGGCCTCGATGGCCCCCTTGCCCGCCAGACCGGCCAGCGCCGCGGGGGCGGTCGACATCCAGCGGGCCACGTCGTCCAGCGAGTGGCCGCGCCTGCGGGCCTCGGTCCAGACGACGGGCAGGCCGAGCTGGAGGGAGGAGATGCCGCCCCAGGCTGAGGCGAAGTCCGGGGTCTTCAGGTCGGTGGTGCAGGGCGAGTGGTCGGAGACGATCGCGTCGATGGTGCCGTCGGCGAGCCCGGCCCACAGGGCGTCCTGGTTGGCGGCCTCGCGGATGGGCGGGCAGCACTTGAACTCGGTCGCCCCGTCGGGGACTTCCTCGGCGGTGAGGGTGAGGAAGTGCGGGCAGGACTCGACGGTGACGCGGACGCCCCTGCGCTTGGCGGCGGCGATCAGCGGCAGGGCGTCGCTGGAGGACAGGTGCAGGACGTGGACCCGCGCGTCGAGCCGCTCGGCGTGCGCGATCAGGCTCTCGATCGCGCTGTTCTCCGCGTCGCGCGGACGGGAGGCGAGGAAGTCGGCGTAGGCGGGGCCGGGGCGCCGGGGGGCCTCGGCGAGGTGGTGCGGGTCCTCGGCGTGCACGATGAGCAGTCCGCCGAAACCGGTGATCTCCGCCAGGGAGCGGGCCAACCGCTCCTGGTCCAGCTCCGGGAACTCCTCGACGCCCGAGGGCGACAGGAAGCACTTGAAACCGAAGACCCCGGCCTCGTGCAGGGGGCGCAGATCCTTGGTGTTGGACGGGATCGCGCCGCCCCAGAAGCCCGTGTCGACGTGCACCTGCGGGGCCGCGACCCGCCGCTTGACGCGCAGGTGCTCGACGGTGGTGGTCGGGGGCAGCGAGTTCAGGGGCATGTCGAGCAGGGTGGTGATGCCTCCAGCGGCGGCCGCGCGGGTGGCGGTGGAGAAGCCTTCCCACGCGGTGCGGCCGGGGTCGTTCACATGGACGTGGGTGTCGACCAGGCCGGGCAGCAGGACGTCGTCGCCGAAGTCCTCCAGGCGGGCCCCCGCCGGCGTCGCGGCGTCGTGGGGCAGGACCGCGTCGATGGCGCCGCCCGCGACCGCGACCGCCGCCGGGCGGGTGCCCTCGGGGGTGACGACGCGCGTCGAGCGCAGTATCAGGTTCACGTCCGGACCGGGCACCCGTGCTCCTCACTCCAGGAATTCAACGAACTGTTGAAGCTGCGGCGAGTCTTCACGCGGCGGGGAGCCCCGTCAAGACCCCGTCGCCACCACCGGGGGCGGGCGGACGCCAGGACGTCCGACTGGGAGGTTTCCACGAAGAAGAAGTCATGTTTCGCAGGGCGGAACGTAGCATGTGCCGGAAGCGGTGACGCCGGACCGCCGCCGACGGCCGCGGACACCGGGACAAAACCGCCCCTGACCGGCACCGACGCCGAGTGGGCGACGGTGGGCCGATCGGACGCCGCCCGGTAGGCTGCAGCCTTGCCTTCCGCTTCGAAAGGACCGTTGACGTGCCGCCGTCCCACGCCAGCACAGCCGACTCCAAGCCCTCCGGTTCCAGCGGCGGGGTGCAGTCCCTGGAGCGCGCCTTCGACCTCCTGGAGCGGATGGCCGACGCCGGGGGCGAGGTCGGGTTGAGCGAGCTGTCCGCGAGCAGCGGCCTGCCCCTGCCCACCATCCACCGGCTGATGCGCACCCTGGTCGTCTGCGGTTACGTCCGCCAGCAGCCCAACCGCCGCTACGCGCTCGGCCCCCGCCTGATCCGGCTCGGCGAGTCCGCCTCCCGGCTGCTCGGCACCTGGGCCCGCCCCTACCTCCAGCGCCTGGTGGAGGAGACCGGCGAGACCGCCAACATGGCCCTGCTCGACGGGGACGAGATCGTCTACGTGGCCCAGGTGCCGTCCAAGCACTCCATGCGGATGTTCACCGAGGTGGGCCGCCGGGTGCTCCCCCACTCCACCGGTGTGGGCAAGGCGCTGCTGGCCCACACCCCGGCCGACGAGGTCCGCGCCCTCCTGGCCCGGACCGGTATGCCGGCCGCGACGGAGAAGACCATCACCACGCCGGAGGGCTTCCTCGACGCCCTGGAGCAGGTGCGCGCCGCTGGCTACGCGGTGGACGACAACGAGCAGGAGATCGGGGTGCGGTGCCTCGCGGTCCGTGTGCCGGGCTCCCCCACCGGGGCCGCGATCTCCATCTCGGGACCGGCGGGGCGGGTGACGGAGGCGGCGACCGAGCGGATCGTGCCGATCCTCCAGGAGGTCGCGGAAGAGCTGTCGGGCGCGCTGGCGAGCAGCGGCGCGAACGGCTGAGCGGGAGCGGCGGCCGAGGCCCTGGGCCCTCGGCCGGTGTCGCCCTGTGCGGGCGGAGGGCGGTACGGGCGGAGGCCGGTGCCGCCCTTCTGCCCGTACCGCCCCGGCCGCACGGCAGCGGTACGGCCGTCGCGAGCCCGGTCGGCAGAGGCCGGCGGCACGGCCGTGGGGGGGGGGGGGGGGGGGGGGGGGGGGGGGGGGGGGGGGGGGGGGGGGGGGGGGGGGGGGGGGGGGGGGGGGGGGGGGGTGGGGGAGGGGGGGGGGGGGGGGGGGGGGGGGGGGGGGGGGTGGGGGCGCGCGTTAGAGAGGGTCT
>NZ_JBVJCD010000025.1:0-34063 GCF_055588985.1 Streptomyces sp. NPDC041970 | reverse complement strand
AAGGGCCGGGCGGGGTGGTGGGTGGGTTCGGTCGTTGTGGGCCGCCCCCCTCCCCCCCCCCCCGTCCCCCCCCCCGGGCCGAGGAGCCGCCGCCCCGCCGCCCCGGTCAGTCGCGCGGCGGCTCGCCGAAGAGGTCCACCGCGTTGCGCACCTCGCGCAGGGCGGCGGCCAGCGCGCTGACCGAGCCGATCGCCCCGGCGATCAGCAGCAGCGAGCGGCGCAGCCGCCAGATCTCGGGCACGCCGCCGACCGCCATGGCGTCCAGAGCGGCCAGTTCGTCCTCGGCGATCGGCCGGTCCGGGAACTCGGCGGGGACGGCGGCCAGTTCACGGCGGAGCCGGGAGACGGCCATGCGCAGCCCGACCACCCGCGGGTCCTCGCCGCTGCCGGTCACCCGTTTCTGCCCTACGCTTCGCAACACAGCATTCCCCCTCGCCCGCCGATGCGCCGCCCACTCCCCCGAACCCCGAGCCGTGACCAAGTCCCTGGGGTCGCCCGCAAGTTAACGCCATGACAGGCTGTGCGCGCCACTCCACGGACAGAAATCAGGGTGACCCCTGCGGGTGACATGCGTGTCGCGTGTGCGAACGGCTCGGTGGTATCCAGACCCCATGGCTACGGACACGGCTCAGGACGCGAAGAACCCCGAGGTCGCCGGGGTGCTGCTGGCCGCCGGGGGCGGACGCCGGCTCGGCGGACGCCCGAAGGCGCTGCTGGAGCACCGGGGCCGCCCGCTGGTCGAGCACGCGGTGCACGCGTTGCGCGCGGGCGGCTGCGGCCCGCTGCACGTGGTGCTGGGCGCGGCGGCCGACGAGGTGCGCGGCCGCGCCGATCTCACCGGTTGCTCGGTGGCGGTGAACCCCGACTGGGAGGACGGCATGGGCTCCTCGCTCCGGCTGGGCCTGGCGGCGTTGGCCGGTGCGCACGCGGACGCGGCGCTCGTCCTGCTGGTCGACCAGCCGGGCATCGGCGCGGAGGCGGTGGCGCGGGTGCGGACGGCGTACCGCTCGCGGACGAGTCTGGTGGCGGCCGCGTACGGCGGGGAGCGGGGGCATCCGGTGCTGTTCGGGGCGGACCGGTGGGCGGACGCGGCCGCGGGGGCGGTGGGCGACCGGGGGGCGCGGGAGTACCTGCGGCTCCACCGCGACGCGCTGCGGCTGGTGGAGTGCTCCGACGTGGCTCAGGCGTACGACATCGACACCCCGCGGGACCTGGAGCGGTTGGAGTGAGCGGCGGGAGGCGGCCCGGCACGCCGCGCCACGGGGGTCCCCTTCTGTCGACCCGAAGAATCTCGACATCAACAATCCATTGAACTTCCACCATGAGGAAACTACTATCCACTGGTCAGAAGCCCTCGGAACCACGGAGGGCGTCCGCGGCCGCATCCCGGAGCCATGGCACGCCGTGCCGTCCCCGGTGACGCGGCGGCCGCGGGGCGCCGCCGCCCGCTGAAGGAGTGACCGCTCATGTCCGCACCAGCGCCGTCCACGCTGGCCATCGTCGATGCCGAGCCCCTGCCGCGGCAGGAAGAGGTCCTGACCGACGCGGCCCTCGCCTTCGTGGCCGAGCTGCACCGGCGGTTCACCCCGCGCCGCGACGAGCTGCTCGCCCTGCGCGGTGAGCGCCGCGCCGAGATCGCCCGTACCTCCACGCTGGACTTCCTGCCCGAGACGGCGGCGATCCGCGCGGACGACTCCTGGAAGGTCGCGCCCGCCCCGGCGGCGCTGGAGGACCGCCGGGTGGAGATCACCGGCCCGACGGACCGCAAGATGACCGTCAACGCCCTGAACTCCGGCGCCCGGATCTGGCTCGCCGACTTCGAGGACGCCTCCGCCCCCACCTGGCAGAACGTCGTCCTCGGCCAGCTCAACCTCATCGACGCCTACGAGCGCCGCATCGACTTCACCGATCCGGGGTCCGGCAAGTCGTACGCGCTGAAGCCCGCCGGCGACCTCGCCACGGTCGTCATGCGCCCGCGCGGCTGGCACCTGGCGGAGCGCCACCTCCAGGTGGACGGCGTCCCGGTGCCCGGCGCGCTCGTCGACTTCGGCCTCTACTTCTTCCACAACGCCCAGCGGTTGCTCGACCTCGGCAGGGGCCCGTACTTCTACCTCCCGAAGACGGAGTCGCACCTGGAGGCCCGTCTCTGGAACGACGTGTTCGTCTTCGCCCAGGAGTACGTCGGCATCCCGCAGGGCACGGTCCGCGCGACGGTCCTGATCGAGACGATCACCGCGGCGTACGAGATGGAGGAGATCCTCTACGAGCTGCGCGAGCACGCCTCCGGGCTCAACGCCGGCCGCTGGGACTACCTCTTCTCCATCGTCAAGAACTTCCGCGACGGCGGGCCCGCGTTCGTCCTGCCGGACCGCAACGCGGTGACGATGACCGCCCCGTTCATGCGGGCGTACACCGAACTCCTGGTCCGCACCTGCCACAAGCGCGGTGCGCACGCGATCGGCGGCATGGCGGCCTTCATCCCCTCACGCCGCGACGCCGAGGTCAACAAGGTGGCCTTCGAGAAGGTCAAGGCCGACAAGGACCGCGAGGCCCGCGACGGCTTCGACGGCTCCTGGGTCGCCCACCCCGACCTGGTCCCGATCGCCCTGGCCTCCTTCGACGCGGTCCTCGGCGACAGGCCGAACCAGAAGGACCGGCTGCGCGAGGACGTCTCCGTGGCCGCGGGCGACCTGATCGCCATCGGCTCCCTGGACGCCAAGCCCACCTACGAGGGCCTGCGCAACGCCGTCGCGGTCGGCATCCGCTACATCGAGGCGTGGCTGCGGGGCCTCGGCGCGGTCGCCATCTTCAACCTGATGGAGGACGCGGCCACCGCCGAGATCTCCCGCTCCCAGATCTGGCAGTGGATCAACGCGGACGTCGTCTTCGAGAACGGCGAGCACGCCACCGCGGAGCTGGCCCGCAAGGTCGCGGCCGAGGAACTGGCCGCGATCCGCGAGGAGATCGGCGAGGACGCCTTCGCCTCCGGCCGGTGGCAGCAGGCCCACGACCTCCTGCTCCAGGTCTCCCTGGACCAGGACTACGCGGACTTCCTGACCCTGCCCGCCTACGAGCGACTGCGCTGACCCACACGGACGGGCCCCGCTCCCCGCACCGGGAGCGGGGCCCCGCGCGCTCAGGCGTCGCAGGCCCCCCTCACGTCCACACCGCCCCCAGCGCCAGGAACCCGCAGACCAGCACGGCCAGGATCGCCAGCAGCGGCCAGACGAACCGGAGGTACCGGTCGTAGCCGATCCTCGCCAGCGCCACGCCGCCGATGGTGACCGCCGTCGTCGGGGCCCACAGGTTCGTCCAGCCGCTCGCCGCCTGCCATGCCGTCACCACGACGGCGCGGGAGACGCCCGCGAAGTCCGCGAGGGGGGCCAGGACCGGCATGGCGAGGGTGGCGTGGCCGGAGGTGGAGGGGATGAGGAAGGCCAGCGGCAGGTTGACGAGGAAGACGAACACCGCGAACAGCGCCGACGACGTCCCCGAGACCATGCCCTCGATCGAGTGCAGCACGGTGTCGGTGATCCGGGCGTTGTTCATGATGACCGTGACGCCGCGGGCGAGGACGATCACGAGCGCCGGTGAGATGAAGTCGGCCGCGCCCTGGACGATCGTCGCGCTGAGGCGCTGTTCGCCGAACCGGGCGACGAGGCCGACCAGGACCGCCGCGACCAGGAAGAGTGCGGCCAGTTGCGGGAAGGACCAGCCCAGTTCGAAACCGTACGGGGCGGCCTCGGCGTCGCCGGTGAGGGCGCCGGACCACGGGACGACCGAGAAGATCATGAAGGCGAAGACCAGCGCGACCAGCGCCAGGACGACCTGGTGGAGCCGGGTCAGCGGGGGCGGTTCGGCCGTGCGCGCCGCGTCGTGGTCCCGGTCGCCGGGCAGGAAGCCGGACAGCGAGCGCTCGGGGTCGCGGCGGACCCGGTTGGCGTACCGGACGACGTAGGCGATGGTCACCGCCGTCAGGACGATCCACATCAGGGCGCGCAGCGCGATGCCGTCGCCGAGCGAGACGCCGGCGGCGGAGGAGGCGACGCCGGTGGCGAAGGGGTTGACCGTGGAGCAGAGCACTCCGGTCCCCGCGCCCAGGATGATCGCCCCGGTGGCCACCATGCGGTCGTAGCCGAGCGCCAGCATGAGCGGGATGACCAGGCCGTAGAAGCCGAGCGTCTCCTCCGCGAAGCCCTCGACCGTGCCGAGCAGGGCGAAGACGAGCATCACCCCGGCGATCAGCAGCGCTCCCCGGTCGCGCAGCCGGTGGGCGAGGCGGCCGATGCCCCGGTCCAGGGCGCCGGTGGCGAAGACCACCGTGATGAACGCGCCGATGGCGAGCACGAACAGGAACACGCCCGCGCTGCCGTACAGTTCGCCGGCCAGTCCCGGCCCGACCTCGCCCGTCCGCGCGTCCTGGACGCCGTAGAGGCCGTTGACCGGGGCGAGGAAGAGGTCGTCGAGGCGGTCGGCGGCGCTCCGGTCGGAGTCGACGCGGTGGTACGTGCCCTGGAGCGGAGCCCCGTCCGCGTCGCGCTCGTAGGCGCCGGGCGGGATCAGGAAGGCCAGGGTCCACACGGCGAGCGTGACGACGGCGAGGACGGTGAGGGCGCTGGGGAAGGCGAACCCCTTGCGGGCCGGCGGCTCCTCCCCCGGCGTGTGGCGGGTGTCCGCCGCGGTCATCCCCCGCCCCCCTCGGACCGGTCCGAGGGGGGCCCGTACGCCGTCGCGGGCGGCCTACGGGATGCCGAACGGGTGAAGGGGCCCCGGACGGGTGACGCGCGGGGCCGGCGCGTCGCCGGGGCGGCGGCCGGGTCCGCGGTCGGCGCGTCGGCCCGCGTGCTCAGGTCCATGGTGCAACCCCTTGTTCCTCGTGTTCTCCGTGGTGCCGCGGTGCGAGGTTCTGGGATCAATGGACCACGAGGCGCGGGCCGCCGCACGCCTGCGGGGCGTCAGCCGGGGAGGACGACCGTCCGCTGGGCGGAGAAGTCGCCCCACTTGCCGTCCGGGAGCTTGGCCCTGAGCTTCACGGAGTAGCGGGTGCCGGGCGGGTCGGACAGGGTGAGCCGGTAGGTGGCCCGCCCCTTGGGCGGCGGGCCGCCCCAGACGATGGTGGTGGTCGGCCTGCCGTTCAGGTACAGCTCGTACGCGGGGATCTCCCCGCCCGTCTCGGGCTGGTCCCAGGACAGGTCGACGGCGAACAGCGCGCCCTCCTTGCCGACCCCGGCGCGCAGCCCGGTGGGGGCGGTGCTCGCGGGGGCGCCGGGGGCCGAGGCGGTGGTGAGGTCGACGGCGTTGCTGTCGGACGAGGACTTGTCGGAGGCGTCGCGGGCGCGGACGGTGAAGGTGTAGACGGTCCCCGGACGCAGTCCGGTCACCTTCGCCGTGGTCGCGGTCCCCGGCACGCTGTGGACGCGGGAGTCCTCCTGGTAGATGTCGTACGAGGTGACGCCCACGTCGTCCTTGGCCGCCCGCCAGGCGAGGGTGGCCGCGCGCCCGCCATCGGCCGTGCCCGTCAGCTTCGCCGGCACGGTGGGCGGCTCGTCGTCGCGGGGCGGGGTGGCCTGGGTGGTGACCGGTACGGCGGCGCTGGGCTCGGAGAGGTTCCCGGCGGCGTCCTTGGCCCGGACGCTGAAGGCGTAGTCGGTCGAGGGCTTCAGCCCGGTCACGTCGATCATGCGCTTGGCCGCCGGTACGGAGAGGACCTTGGTCTTCCCGCGGTAGACCTCGTAGCCGGCGACCGCCTTGTCGTCGGAGGCGGGCTCCCACATGACGTGCACCGCGGTGGAGCTGCTGGCCTGCGCGGTCACGCCGTCGGGGGTGGTCGGGCTTCGCGTGTCGGCGTCGGCGCCGGCTCCGCCGCCGCACGCGGTGAGGGAGGCCAGCAGCAGGGCGGCGGAGCAGGCCAGCACGGCCGAGGTGGGGGGGCGTTGCACGGGGGTGCCTTCCGTCCGGACAGCAATGGTCCAGACCTGTATGACACGGCGTGGGGGCCGCCGACAAGGGGCGGGCCGCCACCCTTCCGCTATGTGCCGGTGTGCGCCGCCTCAGCTCGTGAAGAACTCCGTGATGTGCGAGGCCACCTGGTCGGCGCGGGTCTGGTGCATCCGGTGGCCGCCCGGCACGGTGACCAGCCGGCAGTCCGGGACGAGGGAGGCCATGTCGCCCTGCCGGTCCTGCTCCATCGTGCTCTCCGGCCCGCCGCTGATGATCATCGTCGGCGCGACGATGTCCCCGAGGCCCTCGGCGGCGTCCGGGCCCGGATCGGCGAGTTGGGCGCGTACGGCGGGCACCGCGTTCTCGTCGTAGTCCACCGGGCCCTCGGGCCGCCCCGCCGGGCCCGGATCGCCGGGGAAGGGCGCCGGGGTCTCCACCAGCACCAGCCGCTCCACCCGGTCGGAGTGCTCCTGGGCCACCAGCCGGGCGACGGCGCCGCCCATGCCGTGGCCGACGAGGCCGACCCGGTCCAACTCCAGCTCGTCGAGGAAGCCCACGACGTCCTCGGCCATCAGCTCCAGGTCGTACGCGTCGGGCCAGTCGCTCTCGCCGTGGCCGCGCAGGTCGAGGGCGAAGACCCGCCACTCCTGGCCCAGCACGGCGCCGGCCGCCTCCCAGTCCGCGGCCGAGCCGCCCAGGCCGTGCAGCAGCACGACGGGCGACCCGTACGAGTCGCCCCAGGCCCGGTACGCGAGGCGCACGTCGCCGACATCCACAACCGACTGATCTTCCATGCCCCTGACGCTACAGCCGCCCTGCCCCGGTCCGCCGCCGGGCCCCCGGCGGGGCGGGTCCGGGCGGGCGGCCGCGGCGCGGCGGTCCGGGCGCGTGGGTCCGGGTGCCGTCCGGTCCGGGCGTGGGTCCGGGTGCCGTCCGGTCCGGGCGTGGGTCCGGGTGCCGTCCGGTCCGGGCGTGGGTCCGGGTGCCGTCCGGTCCGGGCGTGGGTCCGGGTGCCGTGTGGTCCGAGCGCGTGCGGTCCGGGCGTGCGGTCCGGGCGCGTGGGGTTCCGCGCCCTGCCGTCTCGCTCCCGTACTCCTCGCCGCGCCGCGCCGACCGGCCGCACCGGCACGGCGATACGGCGATACGGCGATACGGCGATACGGCGATACGGCGGCACGGCGATACGGCGGCACGGCGGCAGCGCTGCCGGGGCCGCCGGTCGCGTGGTCAGTGGACCCCCACCCCCGCGGCGGCCGGCACCACGTGCTCGCCGTTCGACGGGTCGGCGTCCTCGGCCTCCTGTCCGCGGCCCAGGTGGTTGAAGGCGAGGTTCAGCACGATCGCCACCACGCAGCCGGTGGAGATGCCCGAGTCGAGGACGACCAGCAGATCCTTCGGGAAGGCGTGGTAGAACTCCGGCGCGGCGATCGGTATCAGGCCGATGCCGACGGCGGCGGCGACGATCAGGGCGTTCTCGCCCTTCTCCAGGGCGGCGGTGGCCAGGGTCTGGATGCCGCTGGCCGCGACCGTCCCGAACAGGACGATGCCCGCGCCGCCGAGGACCGGCAGCGGGACGAGGGCGATGACCGAGGCGGCGACCGGGACCAGGCCGAGGACGATCAGGATCACGCCGCCCGCCGCGACGACGAAGCGGCTGCGGATCCTGGTCATGGCGACGAGGCCGACGTTCTGCGCGAAGGCACTGCACATGAAGCCGTTGAACAGCGGGCTGAGGGCGCTGCCCAGGGTGTCGGCGCGCAGTCCTCCCTCGATGGCCTTCTCGTCCGCCGGGCGGCCGACGATCTTGCCGAGCGCCAGCATGTCCGCGGTGGACTCGGTCATGCAGACCAGCATCACGATGCACATGGAGACGATGGCGGCGATCTCGAACTGCGGGCCGCCGAAGGCGAACGGCGTGGGGAACCCGACGACGTCGGCGTCGCGGATGGCGGAGAAGTCCGTGATGCCGGCCGGGACCGCGATGAGCGTGCCGACGACCAGGCCGAGCAGGATGGCGATCTGCTGGAGGAAGCCGCGCAGCAGCCTGCGCAGGGCCAGCACGATCACCAGGGTCACGGCGGCCATGGTGATGTTGGTCATCGAACCGTAGTCGTCGGCCGCCGCGTTGCCGCCCTGGGACCAGTTGAAGGCCACCGGCAGCAGCGAGACGCCGATCAGGGTGATGACGGTGCCGGTGACGACGGGCGGGAAGAAGCGGACCAGTTTGCAGAAGTAGGGGGCGAGGACGAAGCCGAACACGCTCGCCACGATGATCGCGCCGAAGATGACCGCGATGCCGTCGTGCCCCCGGTCCTTGCCGATCGCGATCATCGGGGCGACGCCGGCGAACGAGACGCCGTTGACGAACGGCAGCCGGGCGCCGACGCGCCAGAAGCCGATGGTCTGGAGGAGGGTGGCTATGCCGGCGGTGAACAGGCTCGCCCCCATCAGGAAGGCGGTCTCCGCGGCGGTGAGGCCGACGGCCGGTCCCACGATGAGCGGCGGGGCCACCACGCCCGCGTACATGGCGGCGACGTGCTGGAGGCCGCTGGTGAACATCCTCAGCGGCGGGAGCATCTCGTCGACCGGGTGCTTCCGGTCGGTTCCGGCGTCGGTGACGGCATCGGCGGTTGCCTCTGCGTCCTTGTGAAACCTGGGCTTGGCGGCCACGGCGGTTCCTCCGGTCGGTTACGCGTCGTCGGCGACGCGGGTGTCAGGGAGGTGGTGCGTAGGAGTGCGGCGGTGCGGCTCTCTCCGGCGGTTCGGGTCGTGCGGCCGGCACGGTGGGGGCGCGTGCGGGCAGGGCGGGTCGCCGGTCCGGCGGGCGCGCTCGGCGCGTCCGCCGGACCGGTTGCCGCGGACCCCGCTCGGGTCCGCGGCGGCCGGGCGAGGGCCGTCCCCCTCGGCCGGCCGGTCGGGGCGCCGGGGTCAGGCCCCGGCGGCGATGCGCGCGAGGCGGCGGGCCTCGTCGCGGGTGGCGCGGGCGACGGCGTCCTCGTCCACCGTGACCAGGTGGCCGTCCTCGACGACCGGTACGCCGTCCACGAGGGAGAGGGTCACCGGGGCGGCCGCACCGAGGACCAGGGCGGCCACCGGGTCGGCGATCGAGGAGTGGGCCAGGGTGTCCAGCTTCCACAGGACGAGGTCGGCGAGCTTGCCGGGCTCCAGGGAGCCGATCTGGTCGGCGCGGCCCAGCACCCGCGCCCCGCCGAAGGTGCCCATGCGCAGCGCCTGACGGGTGGTCAGGGCGGCCTCGCGGTGGGCGCCCAGGCGGTTGACGAGCAGGGCGTTGCGCAGTTCGGTGTGGAGTTCGCCGGACTCGTTCGAGGCGGTGCCGTCCACGCCGAGGCCGACCGGGACGCCCGCCGCGAGCAGGTCGGGGACCCGTGCGATGCCCGCGGCGAGGCGGGCGTTGGAGGACGGGCAGTGGGCGACGCCCGTACCCGTGCGGGCGAAGGCGGCTATGTCGGAGTCGTTCATGTGGACGCAGTGGGCCATCCACACGTCCTCGCCGAGCCAGCCGGTGGACGCGAAGTACTCGGTCGGGCCCATCGCGAACAGCTCCTTGCAGAACTGCTCCTCCTCGACGGTCTCCGAGCCGTGGGTGTGCAGGCGCACGCCTTTGCGGCGGGCCAACTCGGCCCCCTGTCGCATCAGTTCGGTGGAGACGGAGAACGGGGAGCAGGGTGCGACGGCGACCTGCGTCATGGCGTCGAAGGAGGCGTCGTGATGGGCGTCGACGGTGGCCTCGGTGGCGGCGAGCGCGTCGGCGAGGGTCTCGACGGCGAAGTCCGGGGGCAGGCCGCCGTCCTTCTCGCCGCGGTCCATGGAACCGCGGGCGAGGGTGAACCGCACGCCCGTCTCGCGGGCGGCCCCGATGATCGCGCCGGACAGGTCGCCGGAGCCACGGGGGTGGATGTAGTGGTGGTCCATGGCGGTGGTGACGCCGCCGCGGGCCATCATGGCGAGCGAACCCCGGGCGGCGGCGCGGACCATCGGCTCGTCGATGCGCGCCCAGGTCGGGTAGAGGGCCACCAGCCAGTCGAAGAGGTTGTGGTCGGTGGCCAGGCCGCGGGTGATCCACTGGTAGAAGTGGTGGTGGGTGTTGACCAGGCCGGGCGTCGCGAGGTGTCCGGTGGCGTCGACGCGCCGGACGACCCCGGCCAGGCCCTCGGGCGCCGGGCCGGCCCCCACGGACTCGATGCGGTTGCCCGCCACGACGATGTGCCCGGACGCGTACTCCGTGTCGCGGGCGTCCACGGTGGCGATCGCGCAGTTCTCGATGACGAGGCGCTGAGGGTCTGCCGACGTTGCCATGGGGGTTCCTTCTCTCTCTGCGGCGATGCGGGCACGGCAGGACCCCGGGAGGATGCGGGCGCCTGGGCGGTGGAGGAGACGGTGGGGCGTGGCCGCGGGCGGAGGCCGGGCCGCCCGGAGGTGGACGCCGCGTCGGACGAAGGGGCCGGGCGGACCGCCGTACGGATCACGGGCGGCGGGGTCGCGCTCGGGCCTCGGGCCGGCCCCGGCGCGGGTCGCACGGCGCTCGCTCCGGGGCGGCCGGCCCCCGCCCGGCGGCGGGCGGACGGAGGCCGGTTCGGGGCCGCGTCAGAGGTTGGTCATGTCGACCGGGATCCTCGGCTCGACGCCGTCCCGGAGGACGGTGGCCTCGATCAGGCCGTAGGGGCGGTCGGCGGCGAAGTAGACGGCCCCGTCCGCGGTGTCGTTCTTGAGGCCGAACGGTTCGAGGTCCACCAGGAAGTGGTGGTTGTTCGGCAGCGAGAAGCGGATCTCGTCGATCTCGCCGCGGCTCTCGATGATGCGCGAGCCCATCTGGTACAGGGTCTGCTGGAGCGAGAGGGAGTAGGTCTCGGCGAAGGCGTGGAGCATGTGCTTGCGCGCCTGCGCGTAGGACCTCTCCCAGTTGGGCGCGCGCTGTTCGTCGCTGGTCCAGTTGTAGCGCCACTTGGCGGAGACGTCCGTGGCCAGGATGCGGTCGTACGCCTCCTTGAGCGTGGTGTACCTGTCCTTGACGTAGCCCCAGAACTCGGAGTTGGTCGAGTTCAGCACGGTCAGGTCCTTGAGCCCGGAGACGACCTCCCACGCCCGGCCGTCGTAGGTGACCTGCGTGGTGCGTATCTCCTGGCCCTTGCGGACGAAGGAGTGCTTGACGTCGTCGGCGCCGATGAACCGGGAGTTGGCCTCGGAGGTCTCGATGCGCTCCCAGGCGTACTCCTCGATCCGGATGCGGGCCCGGTGGATCGGTTCCTGCGAGGAGACGAAGTGGCGGGCGAGGTGGATGCCGAACTGCTCGGCGGACTCGATGCCGTACTCCTTGGCGAACGCGAACACCGTGTTCTTGGTGGTGTCGGTCGGCAGGACGTTGGCGTTGGAGCCGGAGTAGTGCACGTCGTCCATGTCGCCGGAGAGCGCCACCGAGACGTTGAGGTCCTTGATGTGGTGGGTGTCGCCGTCCCGCACGATCTTGACGACGCGGTTCTCTGCCTTGCCGTACTGGTTCTGGCCGAGCATCGTGGGCATGTCGGTGCTAGCTCCCTCGGTAAACGGAGTAGCCGAACGGGTTGAGCAGCAGCGGTACGTGGTAGTGCTCCCCCGGACGGACCGCGAACGCGACCGCCACCTCGGGGAAGAACGCGCCGCTGTCCCTTACGCGGGGGGCGTCCTGCCGCGCCTCGGCTTGCTTCTGGGAAAAGTACGCCTCGGTGTCGAAGGCCAGGCGTACGTGGGTGGTGCCCTCCGGCAGCGCCGGCAGGTCCGTGCAGCGCCCGTCCGCGTCGGTCGCCGACGCGCCGAGCCGCACGTACGGCGCGTCGCCGCCGCCGCGGGCGGCGAGCGACACGGAGACCTCCGCGGCGGGGCGGCCGATGCTGGTGTCCAGGATGTGGGTGGACACCGATGCGGTCGTGTCGGTGCTCAAGGCCGTCACTCTCCTCGTTCTGGGAC
This sequence comes from Streptomyces sp. NPDC041970, assembly GCF_055588985.1. Classification (NCBI taxonomy): domain Bacteria; kingdom Bacillati; phylum Actinomycetota; class Actinomycetes; order Kitasatosporales; family Streptomycetaceae; genus Streptomyces; species Streptomyces sp. NPDC041970. The sequence continues at coordinate 22,162 of NZ_JBVJCD010000025.1, read as the reverse complement.
GTCCGGTGCGGCAGGGGTCCGTGCGGCGGTCTCCGGTGCGAGGGTCTCCCGCACCAGGCGGTCCAGCCGGACGCGGTTGATCCTGCCCAGCTCGGTGCGCACGATCTCCCGTTCCCGCTCGGGGGAGTTGCCGATCCGGGATCTCACCGCGTCGCGCATCTGCTCACCGGTGGCGCCGGTGGCGCAGAAGAGGAAGACGTGTCCGAACCGCTCCTGGTAGGCCAGGTTCAGTTCGAGCATCTCGGTCCTCAGCTCGTCGGAGGCGCCGGCCATCCCCCGCTGTTCGCGGGAGGAGACCGGGTCGCCGGGGGTCGGCCGGCCGATCGGCGGGTGGCCCGCCATCGCCTCGGCCAGGTCCTCGGCGGCAAGGCCGGCCAGGGCTGTGTCACTCGCGGAGAACAGGGCCTCCTCGGTGGCGTACGGCCGCCCGGCGAGGACGCCGCCAGTCCATGCCGCGCTGGCGCAGACCTCGCGGAGTACGGAAGCGGCCTCGTCGTCCGCCAGGGTGTTGAACCGGGCGAGGCCCGGTGGGGAACTCGACGTCACGGGAGCCTCCGTGGCTCGTTCTTCGCTGTGCGTTGTTCGGGCTGCGGACAGCTAACGCCCTCCGCAACACGACGTCAACAGTTTGTTGAAATCTCGCGAACGAAGAAAGCCGCCGTCCACGCTTCCGGACGGCGGCTTTCTTCGGGCACCGGTCAACTACTCGCCGTTGGCCGCGTGTTCCCTGTTCAGGTAGTTGTACACGGTGAAGCGGCTGACGCCCAGGGCGCTCGCCACGGTCTCCACTCCGTGCCGCACGGAGAAGGCGCCGCGCGCCTCCAGCGTCCGCACGACGGACTGCTTGGCCCTGCGGTCCAGCTCCGCGAGCGGCATCCCGTGCCGCCGCTCCAACGCGGCCAGGATGCGGTCGAGCGAGTCGGAGAGCTGGGGCAGGCGTACGGCGACGACGTCCCGGCCCTCCCACGCGAGCACCACGTCGTCCGGCCCGGCGCGGCCCGGCCCCAGCAGCTCCGCCCCCATCGCGTCCACGAGCGGCTTGAGCGCGCGGACGAGCGGGTGGTCCAGGGGCGCGGGAGGATGGTCGGGCGCGACCGGGGGGCGATCGGCGGACTCGGTCACGGCGCGCCCCCCTCGACCACGTTGACCTGGAGGGAGACCCGCGTGGCGCCCGAGGCCAGGGCCCGGCGCAGCAGGGCGTCCACGGCGGCGAGCACGTCGTCCGCGCGCCCTTCGGCGGTGTTGCCGAACGGGCCGACGTCGACGGCGTCCAACTCCGCGCTCTGGATCACCTCGCGGGCCGCCACCGCGTGTGCGGGCGCCTCGTCGAGATCGAAGGGCTCGGTGGTGCATTCGACCCTCAAGCGCACTGTGCCTCCCTGATGTCCTCGCCGCGGACGGGTGCCCCCGCCCGCTCGGCCCCGACTGTAACCGCTGGGCCGCGCCCGTCCGGGCCCGAGCGCGGCCCGCCCGCGCGGGCCGCGGCGGAGGGATTTCCCCCGCACCCCCTTGACAGCCTCCCCACCTCACCGGCAACCTTCCGGTAAGCAGAAACTAACTTCCGCAATACGGAAGGAGTGCCGAACCCCTCATGGGATACCCGGACCAGCGCTTCGATGTGAACCTCTCGATCCTCTTCACGGAACTCCCGCTCCTGGAGCGCCCCGCGGCAGCCGCCGCGGCGGGCTTCACCGCGGTCGAGCTGTGGTGGCCCTGGATCGAGACCCCCACCCCGCCGCAGGCCGAACTCGACGCCCTCAAGAGGGCGCTCGACGAGGCGGGGACCCGGTTGGCCGGGCTGAACTTCTACGCCGGACGACTGCCCGGCCCCGACCGCGGCGCGCTCTCGGTGCCCGGCGCGGAGTCGGACCGCTTCCGGGCCAACATCGACGTGGCGGCCGGCTTCGCCGCCTCGGTGGGCTGCACGGCGCTCAACGCGCTGTACGGCAACCGCGTTCCGGGCGTGGACCCGGCGGCGCAGGACGCGCTCGCCCTGGAGAACCTGGTCCTGGCCGCCCGCGCGGCCGACCGGATCGGGGCCGTCCTCCTCGTCGAGGCCCTCAACGCGCCGGAGTCGCCGCACTACCCGCTGGTCGGCGCGTCGGCCGCGATCGAGGTCGTCGACCGGGTCAACGCGGCGACGGGGCTGGGGAACGCCGAGTTCCTGCTGGACCTCTACCACCTCGCGATGAACGGCGAGGACCTGAGCCAGGTCATCGCGGCCCACGCGCCGAAGACCGGCCACGTCCAGATCGCCGACAGTCCGGGGCGCGGCGCGCCGGGCACCGGAACGCTCCCCCTGGAGCGGCTCCTCGACGAGTTGAGGGACGCGGGGTACGCGGGCTGGGTCGGCCTGGAGTACAAGCCGGGCGACCGGCCGAGCGCGGACAGCTTCGACTGGCTCCCGGCGGCGGCCCGAGCCGCGCGCTGACGGCACGCCACCAGCCGCCGCGACCGGGGCGGACGGCCGGGGAAGCCCGGCTCCCTCACGTACGCACGTTTCCCAGGAAGGCACCCTCATGAGCGACAACCTCCCCAAGGTGGCGTGGATCGGCCTCGGCATCATGGGCTCCCCCATGTCCGAGAACCTGATCAAGGCCGGTTACGACGTCACCGGGTACACCCTGGAGCGGGCCAAGATCGAGCGGCTGGAGGCGGCCGGCGGCGCCGGCGCCTCCTCGATCGCGGAGGCGGTCCGGGACGCGGACGTCGTGATCACGATGGTGCCCGCCTCCCCGCAGGTCGAGGCCGTCGCCTACGGCCCCGACGGCATCCTGGAGAACGCCCGGCGCGGCGCGCTGCTGGTGGACATGTCCTCCATCACCCCGCAGACCTCCGTCGACCTCGCCCGGAACGCGGCCGGGAAGGGCGTCCGGGTCCTGGACGCGCCGGTCTCCGGCGGGGAGGCCGGGGCCGTCGAGGCGGTCCTGTCCATCATGGTCGGCGGCGAACAGGCGGACTTCGACGCCGCGAAGCCGCTGCTGGAAGCGCTCGGCCGGACGATCGTCCGATGCGGCCCGCACGGCTCCGGCCAGACGGTGAAGGCGGCCAACCAGTTGATCGTCGCGGTCAACATCCAGGCCTGCGCCGAGGCCGTGGTCTTCCTGGAGAAGTCCGGGGTCGACCTCGCCGCCGCGCTGGACGTGCTGAGCGGCGGCCTGGCCGGCTCGACCGTGCTGGCCCGCAAGAGGGACAACTTCCTCAAGCGGGACTTCACCCCCGGCTTCCGGATCGACCTGCACCACAAGGACATGGGCATCGTCACCGACGCCGCCCGCGACGTCGGCGCGGCCCTGCCGGTCGGCGGCGTGGTCGCCCAACTGGTCGCCTCGCTGCGCGCCCAGGGCGACGGCGGGTTGGACCACTCGGCGCTGCTGCGCTCGGTCGAGCGGCTGTCCGGCTCGCAGGTCTGACCCCTCCCCCGGCCCCGTGCGGGGGCCCTCGAACTCCGGGTCGCGGTGGCGCCGACACCTGTCCTGTCGCGCCCAGGCGCCGCCGCGGCCCGGACCCACCTCTTCGATTTCAACAAACTGTTGACGCCGCTTCACGGCGAACCTACGCTCCACAAGCCGTCAGCAGCCCGTACGAAAGGTCACCCCGCCCCATGGCTAAGCGTGTGCTCACGACCGAGTCAGGCGCCCCGGTCGCCGACAACCAGAACTCCGCCACCGCCGGCGCCGGCGGACCGATCCTCCTCCAGGACCAGCACCTCCTGGAGAAGCTCGCGCGCTTCAACCGTGAGCGCATCCCGGAGCGCGTGGTCCACGCCCGAGGCTCGGGCGCGTACGGGCACTTCGAGGTCACCGACGACGTCACCCGCTTCACCCGCGCCGACTTCCTCGCCGAGGTAGGCCGCCGCACCGAGACGTTCGTCCGCTTCTCGACCGTCGCCGACTCGCTCGGCGGCGCGGACGCGGTCCGCGACCCGCGCGGCTTCGCCGTCAAGTTCTACACGGCCGAGGGCAATTACGACCTGGTGGGGAACAACACCCCGGTGTTCTTCGTCAAGGACCCGGTCAAGTTCCCCGACTTCATCCACTCGCAGAAGCGCGACCCGTTCACGGGCCGGCAGGAGCCGGACAACGTCTGGGACTTCTGGGCGCACTCCCCCGAGGCGACGCACCAGGTCACGTGGTTGATGGGCGACCGGGGCATCCCGGCCTCGTACCGCCACATGAACGGCTACGGCTCGCACACCTACCAGTGGACGAACGCCGAGGGCGAGGCGTTCTTCGTCAAGTACCACTTCAAGACGGACCAGGGCGTGCGGTCGCTCTCCAGCGAGCAGGCCGCCGAACTCGTCGGCCGGGACGCCGCCTCGCACCAGACGGACCTGCTCCAGGCCATCGAGCGGGGCGTCAACCCCTCCTGGACGCTGTACGTCCAGGTCATGCCGGCCGCCGAGGCCGCCGGCTACCGCTTCAACCCGTTCGATGTCACCAAGGTGTGGCCGCACGCCGACCACCCCCTCCAGCGGGTCGGCCGGCTGGTGCTGGACCGCAACCCGGACAACGTGTTCGCGGAGGTCGAGCAGGCCGCGTTCTCCCCGAACAACTTCGTCCCCGGCATCGGCCCGTCCCCGGACAAGATGCTCCAGGGCCGCCTGTTCGCCTACGCGGACGCGCACCGCTACCGCCTGGGCGTCAACCACACCCAGCTCCCGGTCAACGCCCCCAGGGCGGCGAAGGCGGACAACTACGGCCGCGACGGGCTGCACGCCACCCGCTACGGCGCGCGCCACGACAAGAACTACGAGCCCAACTCGTACGCGGGTCCCGCGCAGAGCGGCGCGGCGCTCGGCGCCCCGCTCGCGGTCCACGGCTGGACGGGGACCCACGAGGCGCCCGCGCACGCCAAGGACGACGACTTCTTCCAGGCGGGTGAACTCTTCCGCCTCATGTCGGAGGACGAGAAGGAGCGCCTGGTCGCGAACATCGCGGGCGGCCTCGCGCGGGTCGGCCGGGACGACGTGGTCGAGAAGAACATCGCCCACTTCCGCGCCGCCGACCCCGACTACGGCAGGCGCGTCGAGGAGGCGGTCCACGCCCTGCGCGAGGACTGACACCGACCGCCCCGCGAGCCCTGCCCGTACCGCGCACCCGGATGAGGGGCGCGGTGCGGGCGGGACGGCGGGGCCGCGGCGGCCGGGCGATGCCAGTGCGGTGGTGAAGGCGCCGGGGAACGCCCCCCGACCCGAGGGAGGCGTCCGCCCCGAGGCCGATCGCCGCCGCCGCGGTCCCCGTCACGGACAGGGCGCGGAGTCACGGACACGGTCCCGTGGCTCCGCGCCCTTCCGCGTGCCGGAGGGGCCCGACCGGCGGGTGCCGCAGCGCCCGCCCGCCGCGTACGGCGCAAGGCCCCCGCCCCGGAGAGGGAGGAAGCTCTCCGGGGCGGGGGCCTTCGTGGGCCTCGGCGGCGTCAGGAGGCCGTCAGCGGGCGGATCGCCGTGGGGGCGTGGGAGGGGTCGGTGGCGATGTCCTCGAACTCGGTGACCGACGCGATGTCCGTGCCGCTCATCGCGATGTTCGTGACCCGCTCCAGGATGGCCTCGACGACCACCGGCACCCGGAACTCGGCGGCCAGCCTCTTCGCCTCCTCGAAGGCCGGCAGCAGCCCGTCCGGCTCGGTCACCCGGATCGCCTTGCAGCCCAGGCCCTCCACGACCTTGACGTGGTCGACGCCGTAGCCGCCCACCTCCGGGGAGTTGAGGTTCTCGAACTCCAGGTTGACCTGGAAGTCGATGTCGAAGGCGCGCTGCGCCTGGCGGATGAGGCCCAGGTAGGAGTTGTTCACCAGGACGTGGACGTAGGGGATGCGGTGCTGCGCGCCGACGGCCAGCTCCTCCAGCATGAACTGGAAGTCGTAGTCGCCGGACAGGGCGACGACCGTGCCCTCCGGGTCCGCGGTGGCCACGCCCAGCGCGGCCGGGATGGTCCAGCCCAGCGGGCCCGCCTGACCGCAGTTGATCCAGTGGCGGGGCCGGTAGACGTGCAGCATCTGCGCGCCGGCGATCTGGGAGAGCCCGATCGTGGTGACGTAGCGGGTCTCGGGGCCGAACGCCCGGTTCATCTCCTCGTACACGCGCTGCGGCTTGAGCGGCACGTCGTCGAAGTGGGTCCGGCGCTGGAGGGTCGCCCGGCGTTCCTGGGTCGACGCGGCCCAGGCCGAGCGGTCCTTCAGCCCGCCCGCCGCCTTCACCTCGCGCGCCACCTCGACGAACAGCTCCAGCGCCGCCTTGGCGTCGGACGCGATGCCGAGGTCGGGGGCGAAGATCCGGCCGAGCTGGGTGGGCTCGACGTCGACGTGGACGAAGGTGCGGCCGCGGGTGTAGACGTCCAGCCTGCCGGTGTGGCGGTTGGCCCAGCGGTTGCCGATGCCGAGGACGAAGTCGGATTCCAGGAAGGTGGCGTTGCCGTAGCGGTGCGAGGTCTGCAGGCCCACCATGCCGGCGTTCAGCTCGTGGTCGTCGGGGAGGGCGCCCCAGCCCATCAGGGTCGGGACGACCGGGACGCCGGTCAACTCGGCGAACTCCACGAGGAGTTCGCACGCGTCGGCGTTGATGACGCCGCCGCCCGCGACGAGCACCGGGCGCTCCGAGGCGTTCAGCATCGCGAGCGCCCGCTCGATCTGCCTGCGGGAGGCCGCGGGCCTGTGCACCGGGAGGGGCTCGTACAGCTCGGGGTCGAACTCGATCTCGGTGAGCTGGACGTCGATCGGCAGGTCGATCAGGACCGGGCCGGGGCGGCCGGTGCGCATCAGGTGGAAGGCCTGCTGGAAGACGCCGGGGACCTGCGCCGCCTCCAGGACGGTGGTCGCCGCCTTGGTGACCGGCCTGGCGATCGACGCGATGTCGACGGCCTGGAAGTCCTCCTTGTGCAGGACGGCGGTCGGGGCCTGGCCGGTGACGCACAGGATCGGGATCGAGTCGGCGATGGCGGAGTAGAGGCCGGTGATCATGTCGGTGCCGGCGGGGCCCGACGTGCCGACGCAGACGCCGATGTTGCCCGCCTCGGCCCGCGTGTAGCCCTCCGCCATGTGGGAGGCGCCCTCGACGTGGCGGGCCAGTGTGTGGTGCACCCCGCCCGCGGCCTCGAGGGCCGCGTAGAAGGGGTTGATCGCCGCACCCGGCACACCGAACGCGTTGGTGACGCCTTCGCGCTTGAGGATCTCGACTGCCGCTCGGGCAGCGGTCATACGGGGCATGGAGCGCTCCTGCTCGGAAGGGGTGGAGTCGGGCTCTGTCGCGCCACCTGAGAGCATTACTTCCACACTACGGAAACTGCTTTCTGCTATACGGAAGCAAAGGTAGGACGGGGGAGGACCGCCGTCAAGGCCGTCGGCGGCCGCGGCGGGGGCCTGCGGCTCAGTGCGCCGGACGCATACCCGGCCGGGGCCCTCCCCGGCCGGGTACGCCCGCGTGGGCCTGGACCGCACGGCGCCCCGCGGCCGGCGCACGCTCCGCCGGGCGAGAGCCGGTCGAGCCGGTCGAGCCGGTCGACCCCGGAGCCCGACCGGTCGCTCTCGGACGAGGGAGGGACGATCGGGGCCACCGCGTTCCGGTCCGGCGTCCGGCGCGGCACACTGAGTCCATGCGCATCCGCTCCGCCAGACGCTGCGATCTCCCCCTCCTCCAGGACATCGAGCGCGCCGCAGGGGAACCGTTCCGCACCCTGGGCATGGCCTTCGTGGCCGACGACGATCCGCCCCCGCTCGACCTGCTGGAGGGCTATCGGCAGGCAGGCCGCTGCTGGGTGGCCACCGACCCCCTCTCCGCCACCGGCGACCGGCCGCTCGGCTATGTGATCGCCGACCCCGTCGACGGGGCGCTGCACATCGAGCAGGTCTCGGTCGACCCGGCGGCCGCCCGCCGGGGCATCGGCCGCGCGCTGATCGACCACCTGGCCGTCCCGGCGGCCGCGCGGGGGTTGGCGGCGCTCACCCTGACCACCTTCAACGACGTCCCGTGGAACGCCCCTTACTACGCCCGCATCGGCTTCCGGGTCCTGCGCGAGGACGAACTCGGCGACGGGCTGCGGGCGATCCGCACCGAGGAGGCCCAACACGGCCTGGACCGCTGGCCCCGCGTCTGTATGCGGCGCGACCTGGTGGCCGTTCCGCCGCCGACCGCCGCCGACGCCTCACCGGCCGTGGCTGTCGGTGGCGGCGCGTAGGCTGTGGGCATGGCTTTACTCCCCGACCGCCCCGCACCCGCCGCCGAACAGGCCAACGAGGCCATCCGCGCGCTCGTCGACGCCTCCGGGCAGGACTGGTCGGAGGCGGAGGCGGCGACCTACGAGGTGCTGCTCATCGAGTGGGCGGCCGCGACGCGGGGCGGCGGCCCCGACGTGATCGAAGCCGCCTGACCGCGCCCCGGCCCGGCCGCCCGACCGGCGGCCGGGCTCAGTCCGCGTACGCCTCGCGCAGCTCGATCTTGCGGACCTTGCCGCTCACCGTCATCGGGAAGGACGCGAGGACGCGCAGCCTCCGCGGGATCTTGTAGTGCGCGAGCCGTCCCCGGCAGTACGCGTCGATCTCCTCCAGGGTCGGCGGGTCGGCGGGGTCGCGGGGGATGACGCAGGCCAGGATCTCCTCGCCGTAGCGCTCGTCGGGGACGCCGACCACCTGGACGTCCGCGATCTTGGGATGGCCGTACAGGAACTCCTCGATCTCCCGCGGATACACGTTCTCGCCGCCGCGGATGATCATGTCCTTGATCCGGCCGACGACCTGGACGTAGCCGTCCTCCCGCATCACCGCGAGGTCCCCCGTGCGCATCCAGCGGCCCGCGTCGATCACCTCGGCGGTGCGCTCGGGCTCGTCCCAGTAGCCGAGCATCACGCTGTAGCCGCGGGTGCGCAGCTCGCCGGCGCTGCCGCGCGGCAGCGTGACGCCGGTGGCCGGGTCGACGATCTTGACCTCGATGTGCGGCAGCACCCGGCCGACCGTGCCGGTGCGGCGCTCCAGGTCGTCGTCGCGGCGGGTCTGGGTGGAGACGGGGGACGTCTCGGTCATCCCGTAGCAGATGGCCACCTCCCGCATGTGCATCCGCCCGACGACCCGCTTCATCACCTCGACCGGGCAGGGGGAGCCCGCCATGATCCCGGTGCGCAGCGAGGAGAGGTCGTACGAGGCGAAGTCGGGCAGGTCCAGCTCGGCGATGAACATGGTGGGCACGCCGTACAACGAGGTGCACCGCTCCCGCTCCACGGCGGCGAGCACGGCCGCGGGTTCGAAGGACGGCCCCGGAATCACGACGCACGCGCCGTGCGAGGTGGCGGCCAGATTGCCCATGACCATGCCGAAGCAGTGGTAGAAGGGGACCGGCAGGCAGATCCGGTCGGCCTCGGTGTAGGCGACCAACTCACCAACGAAGTAACCGTTGTTGAGGATGTTGTGGTGGGAGAGGGTGGCCCCCTTGGGGAAGCCGGTGGTGCCCGAGGTGTACTGGATGTTGATCGGGTCGTCGCAGGACAGCTCGGCCTCGCGGGCGGCCAGCCGCTCCGGGGCGACGGCGTCGGCGGCGGCCGTCAGCTCCCGCCAGGACGGGTCGCCGATGTAGTGGACGGCGCGCAGGGCCGGGCAGTCGGCGCGGACCTCGTCGACCAGGGCGCGGTAGTCGCTGGTGCGGTGGGCGAGGGAGGCGACCAGCAGGCCGATGCCGGCCTGGTTGAGGACGAACGCCACCTCATGTGCGCGGTAGGCCGGGTTGATGGTGACCATGATCGCGCCGACGCGGGCCGTGGCGTACTGCAGGAGCACCCACTCGGGGCAGTTGACCGCCCAGATGCCGACGCGGTCGCCCCGGCCCACCCCCGACGCCATCAGGGCGCGCGCCAGCTCGTCCACGTCGGCGCCGAGTTCCCGGTACGTCCAGCGGCGGCCGGAGGCCACGTCGACGAGCGCCTCGCGGTCGCCGTGGGCGGCGACCGTCCGGTCCAGGTTGCGGCCGATGGTCTCGCCGAGCAGCGGGGTGTCGCCGGTGCCGTGCGCGTAGGAGTCGCGGGGCGCGGCGGTCGGGGCGCTCACGCCAGGTCCCCCTCGTCGTACTCGGCGTCGGAGCCCAGGGCGGTGCGCTCCCGCAGTTCGATGCGGCGGATCTTCCCCGAGACGGTCTTGGGCAGTTCGGCGAACTCCAGTCTGCGGACGCGCTTGTACGGCGCGAGGACCGCGCGGGAGTGCGCGAAGATCGCCCGCGCGGTCTCGGGTCCCGGCTCCCAGCCCTCGGCCAGCACCACGTACGCCTTCGGCACGGCGAGGCGGAGCGGGTCGGGGGCGGGCACGACGGCGGCCTCGGCGACCGCCTCGTGCTCCAGCAGGGCGCTCTCCAGCTCGAACGGCGAGATCTTGTAGTCGGAGGCCTTGAACACGTCGTCGGCGCGGCCCACGTAGGTGATGCGGCCGTCCTCGTCGCGCACCCCGATGTCCCCGGTGCGGTAGTAGCCGCCCGCCATCGCCTCGGCGGTGCGGTCGGGGTCGCCGTGGTAGCCGGTCATCAGGCCGACGGGGCGGTCGGCCAGGTCGAGGGAGATCTCGCCCTCGACCGCGCCGGGCCGCCCGGTGACGGGGTCGAGCAGTTCGACGGTGAAACCGGGGCTCGGGCGGCCCATCGAGCCCGCCTTGAGGGGCTGTCCGGGGGTGTTGGCGACCTGGACGGCGGTCTCCGTCTGGCCGAACCCGTCCCGTACGGTGACGCCCCACGCGCGCCGCACCGCCTCGATGACCTCGGGGTTCAGCGGCTCCCCGGCCGCGACGGCCTCGCGCGGCGGCGTGGCCAGCCGGGTGAGGTCGGCCTGGATGAGCATCCGCCAGACGGTGGGCGGCGCGCAGAAGCTGGTGACGCCGCAGCGGTCCATCTCCGCCATCAGCCGGGCGGCGTCGAACCGGGTGTAGTCGAGGATGAAGACCGTGGCCTCGGCGGTCCACGGGGCGAAGAGGTTCGACCAGGCGTGCTTGGCCCAGCCGGGCGAGGAGATGTTCAGGTGGACGTCGCCCGGTCGGAGCCCGATCCAGTACATCGTCGCCAAGTGGCCCACGGGGTAGGAGACATGGGTGTGCTCGACCAGCTTGGGGCGGGCGGTGGTGCCGGAGGTGAAGTAGAGCATCAGCGGCTCGTCGGCGTCCGTCTCCCGGTCGGGCGTGAAGCCGGCGGGGGCCAGGGCCGCGTCGGCGTACGGGAGCCAGCCCGCGACCGCCCCGCCCACCGCGATCCGGGTGTACGAGCCGGGGACCCCGGCGAACTTGGGGGCGTCGGCGTCCCGCACGAGCACATGGCGCACCCGGCCGCGCTCCACCCGGTCGCGCAGGTCGGCGGGGCCGAGCAGCGGGGTGGCGGGGATGACGACGGCCCGCAGCTTCATGGCGGCGAGCGCGGTCTCCCACAGCTCGACCTGGTTGCCGAGCATGACCAGGACGCGGTCGCCCGCCCGCACCCCCTGCGCCGTCAGCCAGTTGGCGACGCGGTCGGAGCGTTCGGACATCGCCGCGAAGGACACCTTCGTGCTCCGGCCGTCCTCCCCCACGATGTGCAGGGCGGTGCGGTCGTTGTCCTCGGCGATGACGTCGAACCAGTCCAGCGCCCAGTTGAAGCGGTCGGGCCGGGGCCAGCGGAAGCCGGCGTACGCCTTCTCGTAGTCCTCGCGGTGCTCCAGCAGGAAGTCCCGGGCGGCCCGGAACGTCTCCGTCGGGCTCGTTGACGGCATGTGCCCTCCTCGTTGCGGACCGGAGCGGTCGGTTGCCATCATGGAGACACTGACCCAGGTCTCGCCACCCCCGGACGGGCGTGGTCCCGGCCGGACGGAGAGGAGGCCCCGCCGCCTCTCCGGACCGAAGCGCCCGGCCGGCCCGCGGTGACCGACCCGCTGCGGACGAGCCCGCCGCCCCGGATGGGCCGTCCCCCTCGGCGGGGCGCACGACCTCGCCCGGACGCGGGCCTCGTCCTCCGCCGCCGGCGACAGGCCGCACCGCGGCTCCCCGGAGCGTACGGCTGCGTGAGGCCGACTGCGGACGGCGCTGCACCGGGCACACGTACCTGCCGGTCATGGTGTGTCGGCGCGGACGCTCGCGCATCACCCGCGCATGGACAGCTCACGCAGCTCTCACGGGGGATGCGCGCGAACGCGCGGGGCGCCCCACCGTCCCTCCCGCGCATTCGAGAGCCGCCGCATCGCCGCGGCTCTGCTGGTTTCCACGCCGGCAGGAGGCGCACCGGCCGGGTGCGCTGCCGACAGCGAGGGCCCGCGACCGGCCGACATCGCGCGGGTGAGGGCCCGCCCGCAGCCGAGGAGCGAACCCGCGCACGCACAGGAACGCCCGACCGCTTGACATTGTTTGTATTCCCAACCAATCTTGTTCGCAAGACCAACCAATGTTCCTGCCGGTCGGTCCCCGTCGGCGAGCGACGGCCCCGCCCGGCCCCACCCAAGGAGGAGTCCCATGCTCTCCGTACGGAACAAGCACCGAGCCGCGGCCGTGATCACCGCGGGTGCGGCTCTGGCGCTGGGCACGCTCGGCGACCCTTCCGCCCAAGCCACCGCCCCGCCTTCCGCCCGCACCGCCCCCACCGCCACGTCGGGGATACCCGCGGTGGTCGATCCCGCGGCCGACCTGGGCCGGCACGCCGCGGGGCCGGAGCCGACCTGGTTCGACTCCGTCTACATCACCGGCTCGGTGAAGGCGAACGGTCAGGAGTTCGGCCTCCAGGTCCACACGCGCGCCATCCCGAACAGGGCGGAGGCCGCGTACCGCTGGACGTTCTCGGTGATCAACAAGACCACGGGGTGGTACAAGGACTACGCCGCGATGGTCGAACCCGGGGACTACCGGTGGAGTGAGGGCGAGCTCGACGTCAAGGCGCCGGGGCTGAGCTGGACAGGTGACTCCGCCCGTCAGTCGGTGCAGGTCGAAACGCCGTGGGGGGCTCTCGACGTCCGGTTGACGTCCACCGGCCCGGCCATGAACTACGCGTCGACGGGTGTCTTCAACCTGGCCGACGGCGTGCCGAACCACCAGTTCGCGCTTCCGGAGATGCGCACGTCCGGGACGCTCACGGTCGACGGGAGGGAGCACCGGGTCGAGGGCACGTCCTGGCTGGACAGGCAGTGGGGCGAGATGCCGGTGTCCCTGGCCCGATGGACGTGGATGAACCTCAACATGCCCAACGGCGACAAGGTCGCCATCTGGGACACCGTCGGCAGCGAGACCAGGGCCAGTTGGGCGACGGTCCTCCACCCGGACGGCTCCTACGAGGTGGTCGATGTCGAACCGCTCGCGCAGGGCGCTTCCCGGCAGTGGAACAGTCCGGCCACGGGCCAGAGGTACCCCACCCGTTGGCGCGTCAGCATTCCCTCGCTGAGCTCCGAACTCGACGTGCGGGTCACCGGCGACCCGGACCAAGAGATCGAGACCCCCGACGGGAGCGGCTACCTCGAGGCCGCGGCGACGTTCGCCGGTACCTACGAGGGCAAGAAGGTCCGCGGTGAGAACTACATCGAGATGACCGGCGAGTGGAACTCCTGAACACCGGGCGGACCGCTCCGGCCTGACGCCGCCTGCGCCACGCCCGCACCCGTCGGTGCGGACTCACTCCGGGAGGACACCGGTGCCGGGGTGAGTCCGCCGTCCACGACGGCCCCAGTCCTCGGAGTGCAGCGCGGTGTGCAGCATTCGGACCAGTTGATCGCGGTCCCGGGGGGCGAGCCGTTCCACCGCGGGAGCCAGTGCGTGGTGGACCTCGCCGTACACCTGCTCCGCCAGCTCCAGGCCGGCGGGCGTGAGGAACACATCGACGACCCGGCGGTCCTGCGGGTTCTTGTCCCTGGCCACCAGTCCACGGCGTTCGGCACGGTCGACGAGGCCGGACAGCGTCGACTTGTCGAGGCCCAGGAACCCCGCCAGCTCGGTCATGCGCGGGCGGCGGTCGCGGAGAATGCCCAGAACCCGGAGCTGGGTGAGCGAGAGGTCGTGCTCGGCTCCGATGCGGGTGAGCACGCCCACCACCTGAAAGGTGCTGCGGACGAGGGCATCCACGAGGGCGTCGGACGTCATGGGGCTACATTACGTGCCGTACCCGCGGCACGAACCCCTGGCCGGGACGGGGGTCCCGCGCGCGCTCGGGCGGCGGATCCGACCCGCCGCACCGGTCAGGCGTGGGCGGGATCGTTCAGTTCACGCGTCCAGAGGCGCTCGCTCACCTCGGCGAGCGCCTTCTGGAGCCGCCGGCGGTAGGTTCCGTAGGGCATTCCCAATCGGGCTGCCGCCGCCTCCTGGCTGCGCCGGGCGTCGAGATAGGTCACCCGCAGGATCCGATGGGACCGTTGCGCGTCCGATCCGGCGTCCAGGGATTCCGCGGCGGACACGAGCACTCCCCGGATGCGTGCGGCGGCGTCCGCGCCGGGGGCGTGCGCCATGATCCGGGTACGGGCCAGGGCGTTCGCGGACAGCACGTCGGCCTGGTGCAGGTTCCTGAACGCGTCGCGTACCGCCGTGTCGAACTCCTCCCGGGGAAGCACCACCAGTTCCTCGGCGGACGGGGCGGAGTGCTGGCCGGGACGCGGATCGAAGCCGCCCGGTTCGAGCCGCCGCCCGCTGGGGCGGAGCCACTGTTCGGGGGAGACGGCCCGCCAGTCGTGCGCGAACAGGGTGTGGGGCCGGCCGTCGACGGAGGGCGCCGGGTCGATGGCCGGTTGGTCGACGTAGGAGAAGAACGGCCGCCACTCCTCGCCGTCGGGGAGGGCGATGTACGACCAGCCCAGGCGCCTGGCATGGAGGAACTCCCCGAACACCCGGTGCAGCATGATGTCCATGGCCGGGGACGGGCCGCGGTCGCCGCCCTGGCGGACGAGGAAGCGGACCACCGCCAGGTGCTCGCCCTCCCGCAGCGGCAGAGTGGTACGGCAGTGCTCCCAGCACGCGGCCACGACCGGGTCGGCGCTCAGCTCCCGTGGGTCCGGTTCGTCGAGTTCGAGCCAGACGCTGAACGCGGCCGGGCGATCCGTGCTGGAACTCCGCAGCACGCGAAAGGCCTCGGGTCGCTCGGCCAGCCAGAACCCCACGATCGCCGCCGACCCCTCGCCCTCCGCGCCACGGGTCAGCTCCACGAGCAGCGCGTGGTCCTCCGCGCGCAGGGAGTCCTCGTACACGTCGCCGGTGGCCCGCCAGGTCAGGAAACGGGAGACGAAGCCGTTGGACCGGTGCAGATGGGTGAAGGCGGACACGGCCGGCACGAGGTCGTCGCCCCCCGCGGTGCGAGCCCGGGCGATCACATGAGTACGCACCCTGCTGTGCAGTTCGGCGTAGCCGCCGGGGTCCCTCCACCGCAGATCGGTGTCGAGGATCTCCCGCACCACGTCGTGCGGGAAGACACCGGCCGAACAGAACTCGATGTATGGCAGGTGACGGAGCCAGTCGAACAACTGTCCGGCGTCCGCGTCGGGTAACGCGTGGGCAAGCAGCTCCTCGGTGGTGGTGAGGGCGTGGGCGCACACCTCCAGCGCCTGGCGGTGCTCCGGCGAGGGCACCTCGTCGACGAGGTGCCGAATCAGCGCGGCGATCACATCCCGGTCCGGCTGCCACGTCATGGTGCGGTGGCCCGTGTCCCGCTTGGCGACTTCCGCGGAGAGTCTCAGGGCCACCGGGTTGCCTCCGGCGAACGAGAGGACCGGAGCGTGCAGTTCCACCGGCACGCCCTCCGAACGCAAGAGTTCGACCGCGTCGCTCGCAGGCAGCTCGTCGAGCCGGACGACCCGCAGGGAGTCCCGCCACCCCGGGTCGGTACGCCAGCGCACTCCGGGAGGCCGGCGGCCGGCGACCACGACCAGAACACCCAGCGGAAGCTGCGGCAGGAACTTCTGGTGGAACCACTCCTCCAGCCCCTGGCAGCGCTCGAAGTCGTCCACGAGGAGGACCGCGTGCCGCAGCGTCAACGCCTCCATGGCCGCGTCCTCCAGAGCTCTGGGTGACGGGGTCATGGTGCGCCCTTTGACGTGCACCACAGGTCGTCCGGCCTCGGTCGCCTCGTCCCTGAAACGCCCCAGCAGGGTCGACTTGCCGATGCCGCCCTGGCCGTGCAGGAAGAGCACCGGCACGAAGTCGGGGTCGTCCACGGCCGCGTTCAGTGCGTTGCTGAACAACGCCACCTCCTCCTCCCGCCCGACGAAGCTGTGCGAGCGGGCGGCACGCAGGCGGTCGGCCAGGCGTACGGGGGAAACGGAAGCATCAACCAGCATGGGGCCTGTCCGCCCTTTCACGGCCCCGGTGGCACTCACCAGGAGCCTCTCCGGCCTCGGTAGTCCTTCGCTTCCACAGAGTACCCACGCGGCAACTCGCCCCGGAGCGCGAGCGGGTGAGCAGTTCGTGAGCAGGTCCTGATCTGGTGGTGAGCAGTACGGGCGCGTGAGGCTTGGCACCGACACACCGACACACCGCGAGCTGGGAGGGACATGTCCGCCGAGCACACACCACCATCACGTTCCGACGCGCACCGGAAGGGCGGCGCGGCCGGTGGGAGTGGCCAGGACTCGCACCGACGCACCTCCGTGCCGTCTGCCGTGACCACGGCATGTGCCATCGTGACGGGCGTCGTCCTGGTCGCCACCGGCTGCTCCGCGGGCGGCTCCGGCCGTGCGCCGGACACGGCGACGACCCCGCCTGCCATCGCCTCCGCGCCCTCGCCGCCCGCCACCGGGTACGACGGACTCATGGGCCTTCCGCTGTCCGCCTACGGCACCTCCGAGCAGGAGGACCACCTGCTGTACCGGACGAACGAGGCACTGATCGCCCGCTGCATGACGGGCCTGGGGTACGGGGGCTACCCGAACGCGCGGACGCCCCGGAGCACCACGAGGACGAAGGCGGACAGAGAGGCCGTCCGGCCGGCCGGCGCCTGGGGCTACATCGGCAGCGCGACCGCCGAGCGCCTGGGGTTCCATGTCGCGGTGCCCGTTCCGGCGGCCAAGGGCCCGACCGGCCGGGAGCTCAAGGACTACAACGCCTGCTGGAAGAAGGCGGACAAGGAGATCCCGTCCCTTGCCGGCACCCGCGGCTGGAAGCTCGCCCAGGACCTGTTCGGCCAGTCCTTCCGGCAGACGGCCGCGGACAGCCGGGTCGAGGCGGCGCGTGAACGCTGGGCCGCCTGCATGGGCGAGGCCGGACACCCGGCCGACGATCCCGAGAAGCTGGCCGACGGCTTCCTGAACGCCGAGAAGGCGACGCCCAGGGAGATCGCCGTGGCCACGGCCGCCGAGTCCTGCACGCGGTCGTCGCGTCTGGCCGGCATCTACTTCGCCGTCCTGACCGGCTACCAGCGGCGACTCGTATCCGCCCACACCGACGTCCTGACCCGCTACCAGCGGCAGGTCCGGGAGCGGGTCGACCGAGCCGAAGCCCTCCTGTCCGCACCTCCCGCGGCCACGCACCCCTCGACTCCGGGTGCTGGTGCGGCCTGACCGCACCAGCACCCGGCGCACCGACACACCCACCATCATGAGGAGAAGACTCCATGAACCGATCCATCAAGCGGGTGGCACTGTCCGCCCTGACCGCCACCGTGGCGGCGGTCTCACTCTCCGCCGTCTCCATACCGCAGGCGTCCGCGATCAGCCGCGTCGACTGCGGTACGAGGGAGGACTTCGCGAAGGTCTACGGGCACGCCGGGAACAGTGCCGACTACGACTACTGCTGGGCCGGTGCCGGCACGGACCAGTGGTCGTGGCTGAACAGCCCGGTCGACTGGATGAAGTGGCTGAAGACCGGCAACAACGTCGTGCAGTGGCACGGTGACGGGAGGTGGCAGCCCAACACCGCGGTCGGGAAGTGGACCACCTACAGCTTCCCGAACCACCCGGGCGGGGTGCGCATCGACGGAATCAGCATCGCCTAGCACCTTCTGACCCTCACTGGCCGGTTGCGCCTGCCGGCGGCTGACGTGCGGGGCCTTCGGGTAGTCGTCTCCAGACAGTGGCGCTTCAGCCACTCGCCCGAAGGCCCCCACCAGTCGCCCGTCACGAGCCGTTTCGGCTCGGCACGGCGATCGGGCCGACGCTGACCGAGCGCGGCGTGGCCGCCCCGGCCGGCGGCGGCAGCGTCCTCGCCTGATCCGACGCCGTCCCCGCGCGACCGCGGCCTTCCCGGGCCTTGCCCCCTCGTCACCCCCTCGTCCCGGAACGACTTCTCGAAGCGCCGGTATTCGCGCCTCAGGCCCGCCTTCCCGTCCGCCGTCACCGCGCGCCGAGACCTCCGGACCTCGTCCTCAGCGGGGGTCGTACGCCTTCGGCAGACGCATACCGCGGTCGGTCATGATCTGGCGGACACGGTTCGGGTAGTCGGAGATGATGCCGTCGACGCCCATGTCCATGAGCGCTGCGATGGTGGCCGGGTCGTTGCAGGTCCACGGGATGACCCTCAAGCCCCGCGCGTGAGCCTTGGCGATCATGGCCTTGTCGGGGTGGAAGCGGAAACCGGGGTCGCCGATCTTCCCGTTCTGCGGGAAGCCGTAGTTGGGCGACAGCGCCTTGACGCCCTCGATGGAAGCAGCCGCCTCCACGAAGTCGCCGCCGAAGTCGTCGACGTCGAGGCCGCCGAGCCACGGGGAGGCGCCGGGCCGGCCCACCTGGAGGAAGTCATAGTTGGTCAGGGCCACCAGCGGCCAGCGGGGAGCGAGCCGGTGCATCGCCCGCAGTGAGCCCCAGTCGAAGGACTGGATCGTCACCTGCTCCGCGAGCCCGGAGCGCTTGATCTCCTCGAACACCCGCCGGACGAACAGTTCGCGCGGTGCGGTCTCCTCCGGCGCACCGGCCTCTACCTTGGTCTCCACGTTGAGGGTGACCCGGTGAGCCCTGTAGCGCTTGACGAGGTGCAGGACGTCCTGGAGTTCGACCATCCGGAACCCCTTGACGACCTCCTGCTCCGGGTGTCCGGGAAGTCGCTGGAATCCGCAGTCCAAGGTCTTGACCTGCCGCAGCGTGAGGTCCTTGACGAGCTTGCCGGCATAGGGGTACAGGGGGTCGCCCGGCGTGATCGGGGCGGTGTCTCGGCACTTCTGGGCGCTCACCTTGCGGTCGTGGGTGACGACGACCTTGGAGTCCCTGGTGATCTGGGTATCCAGTTCCAGGGTGCTGACACCGAGGCGCAGCGCCTTGCCGAAGCCCTCCAGGGAACCCTCCGTCGTCAGGCCGAGGCCACCCCGGTGCGCCTGGAGGTCGAAGCGCTTCCTCTGGTGCGACGGCTTCTCGGAACCGCCGGACGCCGCCGCGTGGGCGGTGACCGGAGCGGCGAGCAGCGGCACCAGCGCCAGGCTCAGCAGAACACGACGCAGGGACATCAGAAGTCTCTCTTCAGTCGTTCCGTACTTCCACCCGAAAATCTAAGCGCGGGAACGCGTACGCCATAGACGTCCGACGCTGACGTGCACGTGAACAGTGCACGTTTCCCGTTGATCAGGTGGCCCGTTCGCGTGCGACGACGGGGAGCCGGGTCAGGAGGCGACCCGCTCGTCCGGTGGCACGGGGCCCGGAGGCGTGCCGTCGCCGAACGGGCGGCCGCCGAGCCGTTCGCGGTGGTGGGCGGTGGTCCAGCCGGAGAGGTCGGGGCCGGCGGGGACGATGCCGGTCGGGTTGATGCCGGTGTGCACCTGGTAGTAGTGCCGCTTGATGTGGTCGAAGTCGACCGTGTCGCCGAAGCCGGGCGTCTGGTAGAGGTCGCGGGCGTACGCCCACAGGACGGGGTCCTCGGTCAGCTTGGAGCGGTTGCACTTGAAGTGGCCGTGGTAGACGGCGTCGAAGCGCACCAGGGTGGTGAACAGCCGGATGTCGGCCTCGGTGATGGTCTCCCCGACCAGGTAGCGGCGGTCCGCCAGGCGGGCGGAGAGCAGGTCGAGCCGGCGGAACAGGGCCGCGTACGCCGCGTCGTACTCCTCCTGGGAGGCGGCGAACCCGGCCCGGTAGACGCCGTTGTTGACGTCCCGGAAGACGCCGTCCATGACCTCGTCGATCTCCTCGCGGAGCGGCTCGGGGTAGAGGTCGGGGGCGCCGGGCCGGTGCAGGGCGGTCCACTCGGTGGCCAGGTCGAGGGTGATCCGCTGGTAGTCGTTGGTGACCAGCCGGCCGCTCGGTACGTCCACGACGGCGGGGACGCTGACGCCGCCGGGGTAGTGGCTCTCGCGGGCGTCGTAGGCCTCGTGGAGGTAGCGGATGCCGAGGACGGGGTCCCTGCCGTCCGGGTCCAGGGTGAAGCGCCAGCTCCGGTCGTCCTGGATCGGGTCGGCGACGGCGAGCGGGAGGGCGTCCTCCAGGCCGAGGAGGCGCCGGGAGACCAGGGCCCGGCTCGCCCACGGGCACGCCCGGCTCACCACCAGCCGGTAGCGGCCCGCCTCGACGGGCCATCCGTCGCGGCCGTCCGCGGTGACGCGGTCGGTGAAGTGGCCGCCGGACCGCTTGAACGGCTTGCGGCCGTAGGAGGCGTTGCCGTCGGTCCCGGCGCTGTCCGCCGCCGTCTCGTTCATGCCGCGCTCCTCGTCGGGTCGGTGGGTCCGCGCTCTGCACGCCGCCTGCCGCGCCGGTCGGCTCCGACGTCGGCCAGTGCCGCGATCAGCCCGGCCAGCACGAAGGCGACCGAGACGATGAGCCCGTGGTCGTACGCGTCGGCCCAGCCGTCCGGGCCGACCTGGGCGAAGAACACCGCGCCGACGGCGGCGATCCCGATCGCGGAACCGACCCGCTGCCCGGTCTGCAACGTCCCCCCGGCGCTCCCGGCCCGCGCCACCGGGACCTCCGCCAGGGTCAGGGTCTGGTTCGGGGCGATGACCAGGCCGCTGCCGAGGCCGGCCAGGAGCAGCGGGATGGCCATGGCCCAGCCGGCCCCTCGGCCGGGGACCAGGTGGACGGCGAGGGCGGTGGCCGCGAGTCCGAGCGCGACCGCGGCCAGGCCCGCAGCGACCAGCGGGCGTCCGAACCGTCCGACGAGCCGGCCGCCGACGGCCGCGGCGACGCCGGACCCCAGGGCGAAGGGGGTGATGGCGAGGCCGGCCTGCAGCGCGGAGTAGCCCAGGCCGGACTGGAGGTAGAGGGTCGTCACGAAGAAGATCGAGGTGAACCCGGCGAAGTAGAGCAGGATCAGCAGGCACCCCAGCCAGTAGGAGCGCAGGCGGAACAGCGACAGGTCCAGGACCGGCTGGGTGCCGCCGGCCGCGCACCGCGCCTCCCAGCCGACGAACGCGGCGAGCAGCGCGGCGGCCAGGGGCAGCAGGAGCCACTTGCCGTTGCCGGGCCACTGCTGCGCCTGGACGAAGGGCAGCAGCAGGGCCAGCACGCCCGTGCCCAGGAGCACGACGCCGACCGGGTCGAGGTCGCGCGGCCGGACCCGTCCCGCCGAGGGGGTGTCCGGCAGCAGCCGGCGGGCCAGCAGGAGGCAGACCGCGCCGAGCGGGAGGTTGACGTAGAACACCCAGCGCCAGCCGTGGTCCGGCCCGGCGGCCTGGATGAGGACCCCGCCGAGCAGCGGCCCCACCGCGGTGGAGATGCCGACGACGGTGCCGAACATGCCGAAGGCGCGGCCGCGCTCGCGGCCGGAGAACATCTGCTGGATCAGGGCGGAGATCTGCGGGGAGATCAGGCCGCCCGCCACGCCCTGGGCCAGTCGGGCGACCACCAGCCACAGGCTGGTCTGGGCGGCCCCGCAGGCGGCCGAGGCCAGGGTGAACAGGGCGAGGCCGACCATGAAGACCGCCCGGCGGCCGCGCGCGTCGCCGAGCCGTCCGGCGGGGATGAGGAAGAGGCCGAAGGCGAGGGCGTAGCCGGAGAGCACCCACTGGAGGTCGGACTCGGAGGCGTCCAGGCCGTCCCGGACGGAGGGCAGGGCCACATTGACGATGGAGACGTCCAACAGGGTCATGAAGCCCGCCACCAGGCAGACGCCGAGCGCCCGCCAGCGACGGGGGTCGGGGCCGCCGGGGGCCTCGTCGCGCCCGGCCGGCCCGAGGTGCGCCGCGCTCCGTGCCATGGTTGGCACCCTAAGCCGCCTCGGGTGATTCCGCGTCCGGGACGCGGCCGGTGCGGCGGCCCGGACGCGGGCGCCCGGTCCCGGGGGGGGGGGGGGGGGGGGGGGGGGGGGGGGGGTGGAGCGGGGGGGGGGGGGGGGGTTTGCGCTGTGGAAGATAGGAAGAGCACACATC